>NZ_CP066340.1 GCF_016406125.1 Alicyclobacillus sp. SO9
GTGACGAAGGTCATATCAATAGCAGTGCAAAAAGGCGGCAGCGGCAAGACCACTTCTGCCGGTGTGATTGCGTATCTTTTGAGTCAGAAATTTAAAGTCCTAGCCATTGATTTAGACAGCCAGGGTAATCTCACAGAACTTCTTACGCAACGGGATATATATGACTTTCATGAACAAACCGTGTTAGAAGCCATGCAGGGTAAAGATGCATCAGAATACATACATACGGTCTCCGAGTCTCTGGACATGCTGACAGCGGATGATTTGTTGGCCACTTTTAGTCGATGGTTATATACAGAGTATAAAGGCAATCGCTCCCTCATTTTACGAGAAACCCTTCAACCAATTGTCAGCCGGTACGACTATGTGATTATTGACACCCCTCCTGCATTAGGAGACCAGACGATTAATGCTTTGGCTGCTAGTGATGCAGTACTTATCATGTTTGAAACGTCTCAGTTCTGTTATTCGGCATTGGGCCGGTTTATTGAGACTGCAGAGCATGTGCAGAAGATGGTCAATCCCAATTTGAAAATAGCCGGGATATTGAGAGCAATAATTGACAAGCGAAGAGTGGATTCAAAGGCACTCTCTGAACTGGTAGAAGAAGAGTATCCAGACTTAGTATTTAAGTCCATCGTCACGCGTAAAGCGGCCACCGGACGTCTAAGCATTCAGGGATTCAACGGTAACACTGAAATTAATGATGCCGTTAGGCAATATAAGTATGTAGTAAAGGAGCTGCTGCAACGTGTCTAATCGCATGGAGGAACTTAAAAATAAATCGAAGCGTAAAGCAACGTCTAGCCCCTACAGTCTTATAGACGATTCTGGCGAAACTAATCAACACTTAGGTGACGAAAACGTATCCCGAAACGTAAACGTACACAAGAGGCGAAAGAAGTTTGAAGAACGATATAGCCGAGCGACTCTTTATATTGAAAATGACCTTTTGGAGCTTCTAAATGAGGTATCTGGAGTTGAAAAGGGAGAAAAAACGCGCATTGTAAATGATGCTTTGAGAAAATATCTAAAAGTGTAAACGTATACGTAAACGTTGATATAACGTAATGGGATAAGAGGTGTAGGAATGCCCAAACGTTCTGAGTTTTGGTTTGATTCCAATGGTCTGAATCTAAACGCAGCTCATTCTGTTAACAGTGCAGCTCATGTTGAAGCTATTACTGCTTTCTTACTTTCAGCTGAAAGTCTTGTTCCCGAGATGCTGGAGGAGTTACGTGATATATCCCCTTTTTATACACCAACAGTGGGGAGAACACTGTGGTCCTGGTGGCCGCCAGAAGAATGGTGGAAACTGCTTGCTAAAGTTGATAACGAAGAGTGCCACTGGTTCTATTCGGCTCTTTCCAAGTGGGCGAATAAATATCATTTGGATGAAGACGCAACTGGAACCTTGGCATATTTGCATATGAGTATTCGAGCTATTGGTAGTTATGTTATGGGTGTGATGTGGGAAAATGATTTACCTGCAGAATTCTTTGCAGCTAATGCAAAAATCCCAGAAGAAGTTAATGGGTTTACTGAAGGTAAAATGAGATTGGCACTTCAAAAAGCCCTTATGGCATCTAAAAAGAGCAATCATCCGAAACTGTCGCTTGCCCATGGGATTGACTTTACGCCTGCTTTATCAAGGGCATTTTTCGAAGATCAATATCCTTTTAAGTTTATCCCTACATTTCAGGATGTACGATCCCATATAAAAAAGAGCAATCGACACAAATTGGATTCAGAAGAAGTTATAGCTAGCAGTTTCAGTCCGGAGGCACCGATAAACCAACGCAGACGAGCTGCCTTTGACCCACAACGTGATGATTGGGATGACTTCGAGAACGCTGTTGATGAACTGTTCGAAGACTACAAGCAACAGTACAAGAACCAAATACATGAATGGAGAAGGCAGTCTAAATATGAAGTGGAACGACTAAAAACGAAACGAGAACATTTCGAGTGGTTCGTCCTCTTCCATATCCGTGGGATGAGTTACGAAGAAATCTCTCAATTCTTGTTAGACCAAGACATTGATGGAGATATCGGGGCAGCCCCTGATACCATCAGAAAGCAAATTCCTCTCATCGCTTCCTTACTTGGCATTTCATCTAAACACTTCTGATTTCCGGAATTATCCATGAAACCCTAAATTCCTGAACATGCGCTTCCTACTCCTTATCCTCAAGGTAAGGAGTTTATTTAATTCGCAAAGGAGCGAGATGTTCATGGAAAACCCGATTGTTCGAGTTTGTCGAGAGAAAAACATTTCTTACAAACAGCTGGCTATTTTGACCGGTTGTGACGGTTCATTAATCAGCCAGGCCAAAAACGGAACCTCTAAGAATCTCAAGGGAAAGCTGCTGGCCGGTCTTGTGTCGTTAGGTTATGACGGCGGCCAATTGATTAAGGAATATGACCAGTGGCGCAAGGCTCAAGCGGATGAACTGAAGGCGCAGTTTATAACGGCGTAGGAAAGGGACGAGACAGTACCTTGAAAACATCATAGGTCGGAGCGGACCAGAAAAACGTTAGCGGCTGAGGCACCTTTTCAATCGTACTGGGAGCGATCTAAGGTACCAGGCGGGTCACACCAAAGCAAGCTGCGAAACTCTTATCCTGAAGGTTAGTGACAGGAACTAGAACGATAAGAGATCCCGATACAGAACCGTTTGTCTAATTTATGCGACTTGAGAAAGGAGGATTTGCATGTACAACAAAAAAGCCCCGGTGCGCTCCGGGACTGAATCCGTACAAAAAAGTTCTAAACGTAGTATATCACATTCCATCTGGAATATATGGCTTCTGTTAAAGAAACAAGGAGGCGTGCTCTATGGCCTCGCCACAGCCTACAGATAGCCATACACGCATCAGTAACCAGCTCTACACTCAAATACTCATGCGCGACTTCACAAAGCGTCAGAGGGCTATTCTAGACCTGATTATTCGGCTCTCATACGGATGTGGACACAAAACAGCATCCATACCTCTATGTCGCCACTTCAGTATTTGTGGAGTTCCAGCAAATAAAGTGCGCGGCGAGCTGAACGGCCTTGGAAAGCTTAGGGTTATTGATTGGGACGCTGATATGTATTGGATTAACAAGGATTATGACGAGTGGCTGATTGATCCACCAGATACCGAAGTTGAGAAAGACTTTGCAATGTTGTTGAAAGCTAATATCGGACGTAAACCTGACCAAAACGGTCATGCCCAAAATGGTCAGGATGACCAAAAGGTGCAGGATGATATGACCAAAACGGTCAGCAATTCCGGCCCAAAACGGTCATGTGATTTGCCTTCAATCCCGCGTGACTCTAAGGATGAAGGGGTGCTGATAACTAAGGATAACTATATTGATAAAAAGATCATCAGCATCAGCAACGGGAAGCGTAATCCATCTCATGACTATCTAGTCGAAATGCTCAAGTATGGAAACGACCTGTTTGCTCCATATGGGATATCTCAGGCTACTGCTCACAGCATGGCTGAACTTCTAATGAAAGAAGAGCTGCCTAAAGAGCTTGGCCAGGAGGCACTCAATGTTACTAATCGATTAGGTAAAGACGAGGGATTCGCAGTAAACAAGTTGCGCCGATGGCTGCAAGCGG
The DNA here is from genome assembly GCF_016406125.1 of Alicyclobacillus sp. SO9. Classification (NCBI taxonomy): domain Bacteria; kingdom Bacillati; phylum Bacillota; class Bacilli; order Caryophanales; family Alicyclobacillaceae; genus Alicyclobacillus; species Alicyclobacillus sp. SO9. The sequence continues at coordinate 3,618 of NZ_CP066340.1, forward strand.
GAATTAAGGATGTTGAATCAGCTCAACAGCATGAAACTGAGGCCTACGGACCTAAACGAGAAAACCAAGCCAATAGAAACGGAGGTAAGGACCCTTATGGAACAGTTTCAAATCAAAGCGATGATCGAGGACGAGATGGAGAAGATTGGGCTGCAATCGAAGCCGGCTTTTACAAATGATGCTGGAGAAGAATGCTGTGAGTTCTGCCAAAAACCATTACCAAGACATGTACATGAGCTATTCGGTAAGGTGAGGGACTTTGGGTCATCTCACTGCAAGTGTCCAGAAGCTGTGAAGCACAAAGAAAAATACGATAAAGAGCTACAGAGACGTATGGACGAGTACGATGCTGCAGAGCACCGACACCAGATTAGACAGCTCATAAAGCAAAGCATGATTCCTGCTAGATGGCTAGAGCGCGATTTTGAACGCTTCAAGGTTATTGACGAAAACAGAAAGGCATATGAGTTTGCATTAGAGTATGCCAATACCTTTAGTCCTTCTAACGGCCGTGGGATTCTATTGAGTGGACCCGTCGGCGTGGGCAAAACACATCTAGCAGCTGCTATCTCTCTAAAGCTTCTGGAGCAAGAGTTCAGGATCGTATTCGGGACGGTCACTTCATTGCTTGGCCAGATTCGCCATACCTTCGATGATAGCAAGGAACGGGAAGCTGACGTCTTTAACCGCTTGACTCAATGCGACTTACTTGTGATTGATGACATCGGCAAAGAAAAGGTGACGGAGTGGACCGAACAAACCTTGTTTGAAATCATCAACAGCCGTTATGAGAATAACCGAAGTTTGGTGCTGACGAGTAACGTTTCAATCGCTGATATTCGCAAGAGATACCAGAATGTCGGAGACGCGCTAACAAGCCGACTTCTCGAGATGTGCCAGGGAATCAAGATGGACGGTTCCGACTGGAGAAAGAAGGCGGTTGTGTGAGTTGGTGTAGATTATGCAAGGGAGGCGGGATGGTTCCGTACCGCAAATATGTGGAAGGTCAGCCGCTGGACTATATAGCGGCCTGCACATGTAAGGCTGGTGCCCAACTTTCTCACTTGCCTAGTTTGAGAGATGTAATAAAAGACGCGCAGTGTAAGCCGGTAAGAATATAGCTTGAATCCAGTCATCGCATACAGGATGGCTTTTTTAATGCGCTGATCGCGCTCTACAAGGAGGGGTGATATTGGAACAACTGGCTTCGTCAGACCTGCAACAGATAGCTGATGAGATACAGTTCCTGAAGGCTCAGACAGCATTCAGCATGATTGAGATCGGGAAACGGCTGATACGAGTTAAGGAGTCGCTTGAGCATGGCCAGTGGATTGAATGGCTGGATAATCAGGCTCGAATGAATGTCAGAAGCGCTCAGCGTTTTATGAAAGGTGCGCAACTGGCAACCCAAATACGAAATACGACAGCGCTGTCGCATTTGTCTCAGACACAGGTTCTTTCCGTCTTGGATTTAGGTCCTAGTTCTGCAGATGAATTTCTGCAAACACCTCATTCGTTTTCTTCAGGAGAAACAAAGACGGTTGAGCAAATGACGACTCGGGAGACTCAAGAGGCAGTCCGGAAATGGAAGGCTGCTGAACAGCGAGCTAAAGAGATGGAAGAACAAAATGTTTCTCTGATTGAGCGGTCGAGGACCATTCGTGAGGAGAATGAAGAGTTGAAACGGCAGAAGAATCCTGAACCCAAGGTGGTAGAAGTGGCGCCGCCCGATTACCAGGATGTGCTTCAAGAGAACCAAGAAATGAACACTCGTATTGCACAGTTGACTGGTGAAATGGATTCAATACGTGCCGACTATCAACATAAGCTTCAGGACGTCCGGGATGGCGATAGGAAGGCGCAGATGAGAGAACTGAAGAGATTGCTACAGGAACAACTTAAGGCCGTTGGATGGAATCACAGCGCGGCGCTGTTTCTGTATCAGCAACTAGACGGAAACAAGGAAGCGTCTCAGTACCTACACGACTTTCTAAATGACTATGAACAGGTTGTAAGGCAGCAAATAACGGATTGGCACAACGCAATGACTCTAAATACCGAGGAGGAAATCACAGCATGCAAAACAGTCTAGCTTTAATCGATCAGCGAATTGGCAAACTCATTGACTTACACGAGTCCGCAATAGCGCATGTAGATCGTCTCACAGGCAAAATGGACAGTTTTAATGAGCGTATCTCAGGTGTCGAGGATCGCTTGGATCGCTTCACAACCATCGACAGTGGACAGGCTCGGGTGTTGCAGCGTGAAGCTAGCAGACGCATTAGACAACTCCTTCCGGACGAAGAGCAATACAAGGTGAAAAGACCCCAGTATTACTCGTGGTTGTGGCGCACATATCAAGATGCGTTCGGTGTTGCATCCTATCGTGATACGCGCCTGAAGCACTTTGACGCCGCAATTGACTGGCTTCGTGAATGGCGTCCTGTTAGTGCTGCGTCCAATCAAAGTGCATAACAAGCGACAACGGAAGGAGCATCCGTTATGAATCAACCGAAGACATTTAACCCATACGTGCACCTGGTGAAGCTCGGGAGGGTATTAGAGAGCCATACGGTGGCGTCAAACGTTGCTAAGAACAGTCCTGAATTCGTTCTGAAGCACATTGCCCTGATTGAGCAACACTTACAATTCAGGCCAATTGCAGAGTTTCTAAGCGTGTTCCCACTGCGCAAGCGATATGCCGATGATGGAACCTGGAACTATTTCGTAGCACAAGAGATGTTACAAAGAGACACGGGTACCCATTTCGGACGCGACGACTTCAACAACCTGATTATGTGCGACTGTTTCGCAAGTCCGTACCTATCAAGAATCGGATTTGCTTATATGGTGGCAGTCGGAGCAATGCACAAGAAGGGGTACCGCCAACAAAATGACGCAAAACCCACGCTAAGACAATTTATGGATTTAAATATCCGATTTTTTCTACGCTAAGTTTCTTTCTCTCGGGTTCTAAGCGGTCGTAATGCATTCTCGCTAGTCGGTGGATTTGTATTGAAAGTGTACTCTCCAAGAAAATTGATGTGCTCCCATCCTAATGGGGAAATGTGATTTAGGAGTTCTTCGCTAAGTATCCCTTTCTTCGTTTGGAATTCTGTAGCCTTAGTCAAATAGAGGGTATTCCATACGCTAATCGCATTAATCAAGATATTTAATGCACTCGCGCGCTGGAGTTGATCTTGTAAGGCTCTCTCACGTAGTTCCCCATGTTTCCCAAAGAAGATGGCTCTGGCCAATGCGTTCATCGCCTCACCTTTATTTAGCCCTCGGTGAATTCTTCGTCTCATGGATTCGCTTGAAACGTAATCCAAAATGAAAATCGTCTTTTCGATCCGCCCCATCTCACGAAGTGCAGTAGCTAAACGATTTTGCCGCGAGTATGAACCGAGTTTACCCATGATGAGTGATGCCGAGACCGTGCCGTCTCGAATTGAATGTGCCAATCGCAGCACATCGTCATAATTTTCCCGAATGACTTTTGTATTGATTTGACCGCGCAACAGTTTCTCTAGTTTGGAGAATTCATTCGCTTTACCAATTGTGTACAATCTAGAATCGGCCAAGTCCCGCAGTCGAGGGGCAAATCGGAATCCGAGTAAATGTGTTAGACCGAAGACTTGGTCAGTATATCCGGCAGTATCGGTATAGTGTTCTTCTATTGCCAAATCCGTCTCATGGTGCAAAAGTCCGTCGATAACATGTACTGCATCTCTGGAGTTCGTGTTAATCACTTTCGTATAAAAACTAGAAAACTGATCGCTTACAAATCGATAAATCGTAGCCCCTTTTCCGGTACCATAGTGCGGATTGGCATCTGCATGAAGCGCGGCCACACCAATCTGGACGCGCATTCCGTCCGAAGAGGACGTCGTACCGTCGCCCCAATAAGAAGGCAGGGTCAGGCGATGGTGAAAATTAACCAAAACAGCCTGTGCTTTGTTCATTGCGTCTTCGTAAAGTCGCCATTGTGCGGTATTGGCCATCTGCCGATATGAAATACCGGGTGTAGCTTCAGCCATCTTGGTGAGCCCAACGTTTGTTCCCATCGCCATAAGAGTGGCCAGAATCACCCTGGTTTCTTCTTCGTTAGGCGGGCGGTTTGTTGAAGCATGAACAAACTGTTCTTGAAAGCCAGTCCACCTAGCTACATCCATCAGAAGATCAGTTAATTTAATGCGTGGCAGCAATTCGTATAATGACACGCTAAAGTCCCTGGCTTCAGTTGGAACATCTCTTTCCAAGCGATTAATGTGGAGTTTCCCGTTCTCCAGGTTTATCCCTTCCAACTCATCGACATTCGAGGATACCCATTCCAAGCGTTTCGATAGCGATTCCATCCGTTCTTCTATGTATTCATCGGCCGACATGCTAACAGCCAATTTTGTCTGATTTAGCTTAATCTGCTCCCAATCTTCTTTGGAAACGAGGTATTCATCAAAATCCTTATGCTGGCGGCTTCCAACAATGGAGACATCACCGGACCGAATATAGTTTCGCAATTCCGTGAGAACCGCCATTTCATAATAATGCCGGTTAATGGTTCCGTCATCGTCATAGACATGGCTTTGCCAGCGATTCGACACAAACTCAAGGGGAGCACCTTCAGGCACCTTACGTTTACCTGTTTCATTCATGTCCCGTACAATCTCGATGGCTTTCATCAAAGGCTCTCCGGACTTGGTTGAGCGAAATTCCAGTGACTGCAGGAGTGTTGGGGTGTATTTACGGAGTGTATAGAACTTTTTTTCAAGTAAATCCAAATAGTCGTAATCAATAGGACGTGCCAAAGTCTTGGCTTCTTCAATAGAGGATACAAGCTTATCCCAAGGCATCACAGTCTCTAGTGCCACGAAAGGATCAATCCCTTCATTGCGCGCTTTTATGAGTGCCTCCCCCAGATTGGCGAACTGAATGACTTTTTCATTGATCGATTTACCATTCTGTTTCTGGATTTCTTCTTGGGCCTTCCGACCCTTAGATAAAAGTGACATGATTTGACGGTCATGAATTTCGAATGCTTGGTCCGTTAAGTCCTGGGTCAATTCAAGTAAATAGGCGATTAAAATAGCGTATTTTTTCGAGGTGTCAAATCGTCTCAGGGAATGTGGTTCGTATCGAGCACCGATTTTGGAAAGTTGGCGTAATCGATTTGGGTGGATTCCCTTTGTATCAATTTTCAACTGTAGCTGTCGGACATACTCGAGCTTCTCAATTACTTTAAGAAATGAATCTGGGGAACTAGTGCCTGGTATGTCATGAAGCCATGCCAGGTACGTTTTACTGCTTTCAGGCATGTGGGATAACGTGTGGTCCAACTTTTCCATCTGCTCAGTTGTTAACGCGGTTACAAGGTGTTTAAAGATCTTTTCTTCGGCTCGTTGTCGGACCTCCCACACGAGTCGCTCTATGATAGTCATTCCAGGGAGAATGACCTTTTGTTTCCTAAACTCTTCTATTACTGCTTGAATTAAATATTCAGCATCTCCGTTCTCCATAGCGCGTCGCAATAGTAATTGAGACACATGGTGGTAATCATGAATTGTAAAATTACGAAAGCCAAACTCCCGTCTAATTTCATTAAGATGCTCATGCTTTGTCTGTTCCCGCTCGGCGTATACGCCCAACTCTTTTGGCGAGACGTCTAATTGTTTGGCAATGTAGTCCACAACGGAATCGGCTATGTGGTGGACATCAGACAATGTCCATCCTGGAAAGCGAAGAACACAAAGTTGCAGTGCGAAGCCTAATTTATTCGAAGCTCTTCGGTGACGTTTAATGATTTCAAGATCATCGGGAGACAACGTAAAATGACTTCCCAACTCGTAGTCGGTGAGATGGTCTGGTATGGACATAAACTCCAAACGTTGTTCTGAAGTCAGTAACTCCCTTGCTCTCCTATTGGGCACGGTTCTTCATCCTTTATTCCGATAGATTTTATTTGTTATACAGTGTCTGAGACCTTCTATGAAAATTGGTAAAGGAACGCTTGACGAATCATACACAATGTACTTTTGTATGATGCGAAGAAGTCGTGCAATCCCTTGCTACGACTGGGTTTATAACCGATTTTTGATGTTTTTACTTCTGTACTATCTACGCCAATCAAACTTATTATATAATAGTATACAGTAAGTATGGTTCGACGGAGGGTCACTTTTGGAATTTGTTCAACCGATTCGCGAGAAAAAACAAATCGATTCTATAAAGAAAATTCTCAAGGCTACAAACTTGAGGGATTATTGCTTGTTCATATTAGGGATTAACTCTGGTCTTCGAATTAGCGACTTACTTAAACTGAACATTCGTGACGTGATGGACGAACGAGGACGAGTGAGAGACCGAGTTTCTATTCGGGAAACTAAAACAGGTAAAACCAAGGACTTTCCGGTTGGAGATACAGCACGTAAAGCCATCGTCGAATATTTGGGTACTCGGGCTTATACTTTAGATGATCCCTTGTTTTTGTCCAGGAAGGGCGGCCAAGCTCTGAAGAGGCAGCAAGCCTACAAGATCATTAACGATGCAGCCAGAGCAGTAGGCATTAAAGAAAACATTGGTACACATACGCTTCGGAAGACTTTTGGGTACCATGCGTATCAAGCAGGCGTCAGCTTAGCTGTGCTTCAGAAGCTATTCAATCATTCCGCTCCAAGTGTCACCCTGTCATACATCGGCATTACCCAGGATGAATTGGATGACGTGTACCTGAATCTGAATCTTTAGCCGTATATTTATGCGGTTTGCCCACCGCCTTCCCTATGGGACAAACGAGAAGAATGCAATAAGGAATTGGAGATACCAAAATGGTAATTCGAGCTATATTTCTGTTTGTCTTGGCTGGTTTAGCCGAGATTAGTGGCGGGTATCTTATTTGGCAATGGCTGAAGAACGGGAAGTCACTTTGGGTCGGCATTATTGGAGCAGTTGTGATGATTTTGTACGGTGTGATTGCTACCCGTCAAGAATTTTCGTTCGGCAAAACATACGCTGCCTATGGTGGGATTTTCATAGCGATGGCGGTACTCTGGGGCTGGTTCATTGATAAGCGGTTTCCTGACTGGAGCGAATGGCTTGGTGCAGGGATTTGTCTTGTGGGTGTGGCTGTCATGTTGATGAAAAGGTAGCCCCTTGTTGCACAAACTATAATGGATGTAAGAAATAGTTAAAGGGGAATCGAAAATGGATGATTGTTGTGCTATTCCAACCCCCTCGAGGGATAACAATTTTCTTTGTCCCGAATGTAAACAAAAGGGTAAAGCCGTTGAAATAATTACGCTAAAAGCGTTACTCATACCCTCAGCTTTAGAAACAATTGATCCCCAGTCCTCCTATGGGTTTTGCCACAATCATTCGTGCGACATCGTTTACTTTTCCGATAATCAGAAGTTTCGAAGGCAAGACGTGAAAGTGCCAGTTTTTCAGAAGGATGCTGGATTGGATGTACCGGTTTGCTACTGCTTTGGATGGACTAGACAACGACTAGAACAGGCTGTCCAACAGCAGAAGCAGCCAAGCAACCACGTCAGTGAACAGGTTCAAGCAAATCGTTGTGGATGCGAGGTCAACAATCCCCAAGGAAGCTGCTGCTTAGGGAATGTTACGGCATATGTTCGTAGTCTTGGCAAAGCCAGCGTCTGAGAATATCAAGTAGGACGCCTTTTGTAGATCAGAATCTTGAACAAAGCGGACGCATTATCCCTGTAAAGTTGTACTTGTCCAAGCGTAAATACTCTTATTTTCCACCTTCTGTGTTTTGGGACTAAGGTTAATTCAGGGGTACCGACAACAAAACGCGGATTTACAACGCTAGAAGTGGGCGAATATGTATATATCCTAGATTACTCAGTTTTAGTATTAGCGAGACCCTAACGCCCATTCATAGATGACATCGAGTCCCGCCGTAAAACAGTAATTGAAAGACATCATATACCTTGAATCAATGGCAACAACAGCAAGTATCCTCGACGCCACGTGCCTCTTGAATCGCCTCAATGCCTTCTTTCACAACAAAGTACACCAATGCCAATCCAGCCAAGGCATTAAGCCACCACCAGCCGACCAAAGCGGTCAAAATAAGTCCGACAATTAGCGTCCAAGCCATGTACGCACATACGATACTACAGGAACCATCCGCCCGAAGTGCCTTGCTGCCGATTTCCGTACCAATTCTCTTTTTCGCACGCGACAAGTACGGCATGATAATTCCCGAAGCGATTGCAAGTGCGAGCCCAAGCATGCTTGATTCCGAACCGGAACGTGTCCACAGGTCGTATGCGGCTGAAACAACGATATAAACTGCCAGAGCAATTAAGGCAACTCCAACAACCCATGAAGCCCTCTTCTCGGCTTGCTTTACACGTGCAAGGCTTGCGCCACTTGACTCAACATAAAGCCGCCAGAGGAGTATTGCACTTGCTACAAGTTCAATGATGCTATCAGCCCCAAACGCTGTAAGTGCCAACGAATGTGCAGCAATTCCAGCTCCGATTGCTACTGCCGCTTCAACAATCATCCAAAGGATGCTGACAATCTCAATGTTAATTCCCTTTTTAACCTGCAAAGCTTGAACTGACAACATTTTCTCCCCCTTGGCCATGCTGCACTGTATTCAAAATTAGAGACCCCGCTGGTGACAGTCTGTAATAGACGAGTTTCCCCTCTTTCCGATACGTTGCGAGTTCGGCATTTTTAAGCCGCCGAAGGTGATGCGATGCGTTCTGAACGGTCATATCAAGTAGTGCTGCAACCTCACAGACACATAGTTCATCCTGAGCCAGTGCATAGGCCACTTGGAGACGTGTGGCATCCGCTAATGCCTTGAAAACCAAAGACGGATAATCGATTTCTGGTATGGCAGAGCGAAGCCTCTCCACCTTAGACATATCCACGCATTCGACTTGACACATGTCGCGTTTAATCATCATTTTTCACCTTCATTCAAATGTCTGTTTGAATATAGTATGCCACGAATGTGACACACCCACAATTGGTATCGGGTAAATGTCATGTTTGCATAGCGGCGCTCGATGCTTATAATGACTATATGAGTATATGTTCATGTTGATAAATGAGGTGAGTGTTGTGGCAACACAATTACAAAAGGATTGTTGTGATGAGCTATCGGTACATTCGGATGCCGTTGCGGATTGTATGCCTACACAGCTTAGTGAATCTGCGGTCCAAAGTTTAGTGGACTCATTTAAGGCATTGGCAGATCCGACACGAATCCGTATGCTGCACAACCTGACCCGACGAGAACTCTGTGTTTGTGACTTGGCGGAGGTATTGGGCATGACACAATCGGCTGTTTCGCATCAGCTGCGGTATTTGCGGACGTTGCGAATTGTAAAGAGCCGAAGAGATGGAAATACGGTGTACTACACCTGTGACGATGCCCACATCGTAGGCTTATTACAAATGGGAATTGATCATATTTCTCACGTAGAACGTGATGAGGAGAGAGTGTATGAGTAGCCATAATCATAGTCCTGACCACGGTCATGATCACGACCATGGAGATGTATTTCACAGCCATGCGCCTGCTGGTAAAATGAAAACGGCTTTCTTCTTGACAGTAGTGATTTTGGCTGCCGAGGTAGTTGGTGGTTTACTGTCGCATAGCTTGGCTCTGCTAGCAGACGCCGGACACGTTTTAACAGACATTGCTGCCATCGGACTTTCTTGGTTTGCCTTAAAGCAGGCAGAAAAGCCATCTAATCAAAAAATGACATACGGCTACCACAGAGCCGGGATTTTAGCTGCGTTCATTAATGGAATGACGCTTATCCTCATTACCATCTGGATTTTGTGGGAAGCCTACGGTAGATTCAACCATCCCGAACATGTTACCCCGACCTGGATGTTCATCAGTGCCGGCATTGGTTTGTTGATGAATTTGTATCTTGGCCTTGGAATGCGAAACGAAGAAAACATCAACGTAAAAAGTGCTGTTTTGCACATGCTGGGGGATGCGGCCGCCTCTGCCGGTGTTATCGTTGGTGGTTTGATTATTATGGTAACGAAGTGGTACGTCATAGACCCTATTTTGAGTGTTCTCATTGCTTTGTTAATTGCCTCAGGGGCATGGAGAATTGTCACGCAAACAGTCGGGATTCTCATGGAAGGTACACCGAAAGGGATCGATTTACCGAAAGTCATTCAAGAAATCAAAGCAGTTACAGGTGTTCATGACGTACATGATGTACACGTATGGGGTATCACGAGCGGAAAAAATGCCATGTCGTGTCATATCGTGTTGGATGGCAGTATGTCTATCAGAGACAGTCAAAAAATTTTACGAGACCTGGAGCATCGCATGGTCCATATGAATATCGGTCATGTGACCGTTCAAACGGAAGATGCAAAACATCCCCATGATAATTCGGAGCTTTGTGCCACGGTGGAAACGGAACATCATCATTAAAGGGGTGTAGTACATGTCAGGAAAGATTATTCGTTATGCAGCCCAACAGATTCACGTGCATCCGCCGTTTTGAACTGCATATGCGACACGTGAGAATACCGGGCGGGACCATCTCAAGGAAATTCGGCACACCTACGAATATCAGCCCTTTTCCATTCAAGTGTATCGGCGAGTATTTCAACGTCTCACGCAGCAGGCATCAGAAAATGATCATGCGCTGGATTTAATCCAATCAGTGATATCGCTGCTCCGACAAGAAAAGGTTATTCTCCCTGCAATGACGACAATTGAACACGTCGCTTGGAGTGCTCGATAATCAAGAGACGCAGTCCGACGAAAGCGGCATAGATGCCGAGAATGAGGAGTAAGCCGCGACTGGACGTATGCAATCCAAGCCATCGTCCCACGATACCCCCGACGAAGGAGAGAATCACAACGCTCCATCTCACTGCGCCAGGTAACTGGAATAGCTGTGGTCTCGCTCCGCGAAAGAACAGCAACGAGGCCAAGAGCATGACCAGTGCGTTGATGACGACGGCCTGCTGAATGCCGAATCCCACCCAAAGCACCAATAGCAATACCAAGAAAATACGGTCGATGGTATTTTTAAGATACGTCGTTACAACCCCCACGATTAAGGCTATTAAGATGACAAGCAACCCATTTGTCATAACGCTGAACCCCCAAAAAAGTTGTTGTTTTTTATTTTTCTAGTTCGTTTGACCATCCTCTACGAGAAGTTTCATGGCGTCTACGGAAGCGGAGATGACGGTTGTCGCGCTCACAAATCGCGCCACAAGTAAGGCTTCCATGATTCCATCTTTCTGTATCCCTTGTCGTAAAGCACTCTTCACGTAGGTTTTGATACAGTTTTCTTGTCCGACTGCTGCCGCTGCTGTGATACTCATCAAGAGTTTGTACTTGTTTGGAATGGCGGTCTTGCTAAATAACCACTGCTTATTACTGGCATGCTCAAAAACGGCACTCTCGTCCAACTGACTGAGCAGCTCCATCGTCACCGGGCGTGCGCCGCCTTCTTTTTCCATCGCCGAAAGCAATTCTTCAATCTTCATCTTCATTTCCTCCTCGAAGTTGGTTGTCCTCATGGTGAACCAATGGCATCCGGTCCAATTTGGTTTCGTCAAGGGAATAGACTGTAAATTTCCCTTCCCGCCGTCCTTTTATCACCCCACCTCGTTCGAGAATCTTCAAGTGGTGATTGATCGTCGAGGTCGGGATCTGTAATCCCTCCACGATTTCACACAGACAGACATTTTGAACGAGTAACATGCTACAATTTTGAGCCGTGTCTCGTCCCCGAGCGCCTTATGAAAGAGGGCGAGCTCTTCCAATTCCGTATCCTGAATCAGGATGGGATAGGTTCTTTCTGCAACTCGGACGACTTCCTCAATTTCTTCGCCGACGGACAATCGCCATGGCTGGAATTGATCATTCGGGATATGCGTCCCCTCGTCTCGTGGGCAATTATATCCTGAAATATTCATAGCGTGATCTCGAAGGGGCGATGAATGCAAGCAGTGCACGGCTTTGCGAGGAATTTGATGGTTCACCCAAAAGGTGACGTGAATGCATAGGAAAAGAGCCCGACCTTTGGTAGTGTTAAGGTGCGAATCCAAACACACAAAGGGGGCTCTTTCATGAATAGCGTACAAGGATTCACTATGAACTTCAACCCAAGGATGAGAGTAAATTTCGACGGTGGGGATTTGACCTCAGACGCAGGTCTGCTTCTGTACATGGAGTTCGATCATAGAATTGGATTGTCTGATGTTGTCAGAAGCCAATTGGTTGTTCATGATTCAGCTTCGCATCGAGACCATCCGAACAGCGATGTTGTGCTACAGAAGGTATACCAGCACATTGCAGGCTACCACACCGACGACCATGCAGATGATTTGGCTGTGGAGCCATTGCTGACGACGTTGTTTGGAAAAGACCGGTTAGCTTCACAACCCACCATGTCTCGCTTCTTTGAGAAGGCGGACATTTCGACAGTCAAATCTCTGGAAAGCGTGAATCAAACGTTGCAGCAACGTGTGTATGAGATCGAACCCCGAAAGCAATTCGTATGCGACGTGGACTCTTCCGGTTTCGCAGCCTACGGCAACCAATACGGAGCGAATTTCAATGCCCACTATCAGCAGCATGGGTTTCATCCGTTGTTTTGCTTTGACGGATTGACGGGCGATTGCCTTGGTGCTGAGCTGCGTGCTGGAAATGTATATACCTCCCGTCAAGCGGTTCGCTTTATGGGCCCCATTCTGAGTCGTTATGAAAAATGGGCGCCGAACGCACTGGTTGTCGTCCGAGGGGATAGCGGGTTTGCCGATCCTGATCTATTTGAGTTGATAGAAGCCAAGCGTCATAAGTACGTCATCCGCCTCAAGTCGAATCCCCGGCTACAGTCCATTGCACAGGCCAAGGCAAACTCATTGCTTAACCCGAACAACGTACATAAGCGTGAAGTCTATTATCGGGAATTCATGTACCAGGCTGCCAGTTGGACAAAAGCTCGCCGAGTGGTGGTCAAGATGGAGCGCCCTGCCGGAGAGCTTCTGTTTCAGTTCACCTTCATCGTCACCAATATGGCGCTGCAACCTAAGAATGTAGTTCGTTTCTACTGTCAACGTGGACATATGGAGAATTTCATCAAGGAAGCGAAAAACGGGCTTGCCTGCGACAAAATGAGCAGCACCGACTTTGCGTCCAACGCCGTCAAACTGCAAATCGCCATGCTCGCATACAACATCAACAACTGGTTTCGCCGTTTGTGTCTGCCAGGAAAAATACGAACCAACCGAATGGAGACCTTGCGAAACAAGCTGGTCAAAATTGCGGGAAAGCTGGTGTATTCCGGTCGATACTGGACATGGAAACTGTGCAGTTCATGCGTCTATCGAAAGGAATTCATTCAGACCCTACACAACGTGAATCGAATACCCAAATTCACTTGAAACAATGACATTCAGCCCTGACCATTAGAAACCGCCAGTACCAAACAAGGGGGAACTGCGTCCGCATCCAACACCACATTGATCCATATCATAGCCCGCGGGGTACTAGTGAAATCGTTTGGCCACCCTCAGTACGCAGAAGCGTCGAATCCCGGCCACCCGCCGCCTTAAAGTCCCTATCTCATCCATTTTCACTGTCCTTTTCACATCGCTATGAATATTTCAGGATATAACTATATTTCTAGTTTTGTAGTTTCACAATGAACCATTTTCTCAATGGTACGTTTGGACTATGGACAACAAGCTTCCTTTGCCTGGTATGATTCCCCATTGAAAGGCGCAAACTTAACCAAAAATTAAGGTGAGGGGTTATTTTGTGAAAAAACTTGTGATTATCGGAGCTGGATTCGGGGGATTGACTGTTTTCCATCACGTCTCATCGTGGATGGATTCGCAGGATGTGGAAGTGACCGTCATTGATGAGCGAGAGACCTTCCTGGTGAAACCCTCTCTTCCCGAGGTGGCACTAGGAGAAAAGGACATTCGGGATATCACTTTCCCTCTGCGGCCCGTCATCGAGTCGTATGGGAACTTCATACGCAGTCGAGTGCACCGGATTGACCCGAGGGAGCAACAGGTGTATTTGGACGATGAAGTAAAGGTGCCGTACGATTTCCTCGTGATTGCACTGGGTGGAAAGAAGGATTTTGAGTCTGTACCTGGTTTCAGGGAACACGGTTATTCCGTATGTACAGATATCCTCGCTCCTCGACTGTATGAGGCCATAGAGAATTTCGAGCAAGGAAACATCCTGATTGGGTCTGCGCCTATGCTGTCCGGGACACGTGTCAAAGATGTCCCCCATCTGGAAACGGCTTGTGAAGGCCCAGTTGGGGAAGTCGCGTTTATGATTGACAGTGAGTTGCGAGAGCGTGGAATTCGAGATCAAGCTCGCATCATCTGCTATAGCCCGGCAGAAATTTTCTTTGAAGATGTGGGCGACAGAGTTCACGAGGCGTTTGAAGGACTGGCCAGGAAACATGAAGTCGAGGTCGTCACCAACAAAGTCATCGACAGAATCGAAAAAGACCATGTCGTGTTCAAGGATGGGTCAACGCTTTCCTCCGCCCTGACCGTCTTAATCCCTACGTATCGCGGACCGGACGTCATTACGCAATCTGGCCTAGGAGATGAAGCCGGTTTTGTGCCTACAGATGAAAATTTTCAGCACCTCGATTACGAGAATATTTTCGCCATTGGTGATGTGGCGTCACGAACGGTGCCAAAGCTTGGGCATCTCGCCGTAGAGCAGGGAAATTTGGTGGCTAGTTTGCTCCGCCAACGGATGACAGGATACGGAGAGACTTACGACTATGAACCAGAAGTATTCTGTATCATGAACATGGGGCGCGGGAAGGCCATGCTAATCCGCTCGAACACCCTATGGGGAGGTAATACTGACATCTCCTATCACAGTGCCATGTCACATCTTATGAAGTCTTCGTTTGATACGTATATGGTGAAGTTCAAAGGAAAGATGCCCCCACAACTGGCACAACGTCTGCTCAATGTATACCTAGAACGTTTTCAAAAATAGCACGCGACAGGAAAGGATTTTTCCGACTGGTCTTGCAAAATGAATTCTTGTCGCATAGTATATAAGTATATTTTTATATAACATTACAAAGATGGTCATTCGGATTGAATGAACTCACAGAGGAACTGATTCAGGTGGCGGCCACCGTGGCTGTGGGATGTACTTCCTGTTTGGAGTATCACGTACCCAAAGCAAGAGAGCTTGGGGCGCGTCATGCAGACTTGCAAGAAATCCTTGCTCTGGTTCGCCAGGTCCAGCTCATTGCCACCATGAGGGCGGATGACTTTGCGGAGGACATGTTCCGTTCCAGGAAGAAGGAATTGAACGTGGTGACGGAAGGTTCGTCATGCGGGTGTGGCTCGGGAAGCTGTTGCTCCTAATTTGGATATTTGAAGGAGGATTCGGGAATGAAAATCGACTTTTTTGATCCTGAAATGTGTTGCTCGACCGGGGTGTGTGGTACCTCTCCAGACCCGGAATTAATTCGCGTAGGTGAGATGGTGGAGAAGCTCAAGACGGACGGCCACACCGTGGCCCGTCACATGCTGAGCCGGGATTCGGCGGCGTTCACTTCGAACAAGGACGTATATGAAACCATGTTGAAGCAAGGCTTGACAGTGTTACCGATAGTCACTGTGGATGGGGAAATTCGATCCATGGGTCGCTATCCGCAAATGGATGAATTGTTTGCAGCAAGGGAGTCCTAATCATGACCCAGTATCTTTTCTTTTCCGGGAAAGGCGGTGTCGGAAAGACTTCCCTTTCTTCCGCAACGGCCGTCATGTTAGCGAAGCAAGGTGCGAGGACGCTGCTCGTCACCACGGATCCGGCTTCGAACTTAGGAGACGTGTTTGGGCAAGAAGTGGGTCTCGAAGCCCGAGCGGTTCAAGGCGTTCCGTATTTGTTCATTCAGGAGATTAACCCGAATCAAGCCCTACAGACCTATAAAGACCGGGCCTTGGCTCCTCTTCGAGAGTTATTTCCGGAAGAGTTCGTGCAGGCTGCGGAAGAAAAGATGAGTGGGCCTTGTACGGAGGAAATCGCAACCTTTGACCAGTTTATCGCTTGTATGCATCAGCCTGACTATGAATGGGTGGTGTTTGATACGGCACCCACAGGGCACACACTACGCTTGCTGGAATTGCCGAGCAGTTGGAGTTTACACATTGAGGAAAGTACGCAAGGAAGCGGGCAGACATGTATCGGCAGTGTGGATGCGCTTGCGGCATCCAAGGAACAATATGACAACGCGGTGCGCGCGCTGCAAGACTCGGACACAACTACGTTTGTGTTTGTCACACAGCCCGCCCGACTGCCGATGGATGAGATGCTGCGTTCCGCAAATGAACTACAGAAACTGGAGATTTCAAATCAGGTCGCGATTGTGAACGGGGTCATCCCGGAAGACGAACGGACCCACCCGTATTCTAGTCGCAGGTGGCAGAAGCAAGAACCGTTTATTCAAGACCTGAGGTCTCGCTTTGCAGGTTCGATTGGGTACATGCCTCTCTATGCAGATGAGGTCAAAGGGATCGCGATGTTGGAACAAGTCGGGAGGGATTTACAACATGCCATTCAACTATGATCAGCTCCCTGCCGACCTACTGCTGCCTCGGGGCGATAAGCGCCGGAGAATTTTCCTGGCTGGAAAAGGGGGCGTAGGAAAAACGACGCTCGCGTCTACAACGGCGTTGTTTGCAGCGGACCAAGGCTTCAAAACGTTGCTTGTGACCACCGATCCCGCGGCTCACATCGGGAACGTGTTCGGTGAAACGGTTACCTCAGTCCCACGTCAAATTTCCGGCTCGAATCTATGGCTGGTACGAATTGACCCAAAGGTGGCGTTTGACGCCTACCGTCATCAAGTGCTGGACTCGCTGGAACATCAGTTTCAAGACACGGAGACCGTCGAACGCGTCAGTGAAGAACTGAATTCCCCCTGCACAGAAGAAGTGGCTGTCTTTCAGGAATTTCTTGACTACGTGTTGAGTGATGAGTTTGATGTGACCGTGTTTGATACGGCCCCGACGGGTCACACCGTCCGCCTTCTGCAGTTGTCTTGGGATTACGAAGAAGAGCTAGAGCATAAGGATGCCTTTACGGCAGAAACCGCGGCTTTGGACGATGCTCAATTGGCTCGGATGAATACAGCAATTCGTACGTTGCAAGATCAAGATGAAACGGGGATGTTGTTCGTCACGTTGCCGGAATCGACGCCCATTGCGGAAATGGAGCGAGCGATTGCGGATTTAGAACGAACCCACATTTACACGCAAGGCATTATAGTGAATCAAGTACTTCCCGAAGAGGCTGCGACCAGTCGCTTGTTTGGTAAGCGCTTGGAATTGCAAATGGGGCACATTGACCGATTGAAAAAACGCAACACTAACCGAACCATTGCTGTTGCGACCTTGCAAGACGATGAAATCATTGGCGCGGAGCTCTTGAAACGATTCGCGAATGAAATGATTGAAACATCGAAGGAGACGATACGATGAGTGGGAAAATTGCGATAGTGATTAACTCTGGATGGGACCAAAAGGACAAGGTAACGTCGGGGATGCATGTAGCCAAACGGATTTTTGACGCGAGGGAAGAAAATCAAATTGATGCCGTGGAGGTCTTCTTGTTCACGGGGGCCGTAAAGTTACTCGAATCCGTTCCACCAGAAGTAGACAAGACTTTGACCGAACTAAAGGAAGCGGGTCTTATCGTTGGCGCTTGCTCGAATCAAGTGAACAACTGGAAACTGACGGATCCCGCCACCAAGTACAGCATTAACCTGGAATTTGCCCGTGATGCCTTCTCCCGTTACGCACGGGAAGGATATACCGTGTTAACGTTCTAAGGGGAATAAGGCCCGACTGGAGTGGTCGGGCCTTTTTGTCCAACAAAGGTCTTGGAGAGTGTGGATGGAATGACGCAAATGGATGATGAATTATGGTACTGGAGTGTAGACGCGCAGACCGCACCTTATCTCCCGGTTTTTCAAGTGCGAGATACAGAATCGAGCCATGGCCGGTACGCTAAAGGAATCAAGCAAATTCACGGAATCGACCTCGTTCGATTTCACGGCCACCCCTGTGATGGTCTCTTTCGCGGAATGTACGCCATGTCACTCGCTTTGCAGTCTCTTTTCCCTGACGGAGTGGTGGACCGAACAGACTTGCGCTTTCTGTCTCGAAATAGCCCCTGTCTCGGGGATGTAGGTGCCTACCTCACGAGAGGACGGGTGCGTTTTGGAACGCAAGATGTGCGCAGTCGACCGGGAGTATGGTACATCGTCCAACGTGGTTCCACAGGAAAGACCGTTGAAGTTGTGGAAGAAGAAGGATTTTTTCCACGCGAAATTATGGACATGGAGTCGCGACTTCCTACCCTTTCGGAGCAGGAAAAAAGTGAAGCCGTGACGACTCTCAAACAACTGCAAGAGGACTGGCTACGAAACAGCCTGTTTCCGTCGCGGCCAGAGGAGCACTATGTTGTGCGTGAGATTGATTTTGTATGGGAAGACGTGCCTTATGTACACAAAGGCACACGGACGGATGTTCTATATAAAGATGTTCTGTAAACAGAGGTGAACAACCATTGACGAGCACATTTGAAGAATTAGCAGAAGTCTACAAGGCCCTTGCAGATAAAACGAGGCTACACATGATAGCCCTGTTGGCGCTTGAAGAGCTATGTGTATGTGAACTGGTCGCCATTTTTGACATGTCTCAACCGGCGATCTCACAACACCTGCGTAAACTAAAACAAGCAGGACTGGTCAAAGAACGCAAAACAGCACAATGGGTCTACTATTCCTTGGACAACTCGAAGTTCTCGTTACTGCAGAACATTGTAGACACCTTGCCCGATGTAGAGAATGAGATTGAGCTCTTAAAATCGAAAGGATTACGGGTGCAGTGCACCTTATAGGAACCGGTTAGGAGCGACGGCATGGTTTACCTGGCATTTGGGATTTTCCTGTTGACATTGGTTTTGGTCATTTGGCAGCCTAAGGGTTTGTCGATAGGGTGGAGTGCACTTGGGGGCGCGATACTTGCTCTTGTACTCCGGGTCGTGACCTTGAAGGATGTGGTGGAAGTAACGCGAATCGTCTGGGATGCGACACTCGCGTTCGTTGCCATTATTATTATCTCTACGATTCTGGACAAGATTGGGTTCTTTGAATGGGCAGCATTGAAAATGGCCCATGCGGCAAAAGGAGATGGGCGTAAGGTATTTTTCTACGTCACGGTTCTTGGAGCCCTGGTAGCTGCGTTTTTTGCGAACGATGGGGCCGCTTTGATTTTAACCCCTATCGTACTCGAAAAAGTGCGCGTGCTACGGTTTGATATGAAACGAATGATCCCGTTTATTATGGCCAGCGGGTTCATTGCTGATACGACTTCGTTGCCGCTTGTGGTCAGTAATCTGGTGAATATTGTTTCAGCAGATTATTTTCACATTGGGTTTATAGACTACGCGCTCCACATGGTGGTACCCGACCTATTCGCCTTTCTCGCGAGTGTCCTCATGTTGTACTTGTTCTTTGGCAAAGACATTCCAAAATCCTATGACCCTGCCTACTTAAGTCGACCGCGTGAGGCCATTGTTCACGAGGGAATGTTTCGAGCCTCATGGGTCATTCTCATGATTCTATTGGCAGGATACATCGTTACACAACTGTTGCACATTCCTGTCTCCGTCGTCGCAGGGATCATCGCCATCGTGTTTCTGTTTGCTGGAGCTCGGACAAGGGTTATTCAACCTTGGCAGGTCATTCGAGAAGCCCCCTGGGCCATTGTGGTGTTTTCGATTGGGATGTATGTGGTGGTGTATGGACTTCGTAACGTGGGCCTAACCACGATTTTGGGTCACGTGATCCAGTCCTCCACGACCGGTGGCTTGTACGCTGGAACTCTGGCGATGGGCTACCTTGCGGCCCTATTGTCCAGCATCATGAACAACATGCCTACGGTTATGATTGATGCCTTGGCCATACACTCAACACAAACCGTTGGAATCATGCACCAGGCACTGGTCTATGCCAATGTCATCGGCAGCGATTTGGGACCGAAAATTACACCGATTGGGTCTTTAGCAACCTTGTTGTGGTTGCATGTTCTCGGTAAGAAAGGAATCCGTATCCCCTGGGGGCAGTATTTCAAGACCGGAATTGTTTTAACCGTGCCGGTCTTGTTTGTAACTTTATCCGGACTATATCTCTGGATGAGGGTCCTTGGGTAGAGTAGATTCGTCAAGCATTGTGGGGGGATGTTAGGTGGGTGAACCAGTCAAAATCTACTTTATCTGCATTTTCAATCGTGCTCGGAGTCAAATGGCAGAAGCTTTCGCGAAGAAATACGGCGGGGACCGTGTCGCCGTATCGAGCGCGGGTGTGGACGGAGCAAAGGAAATTCACCCGATGACGGTCGAGGTCATGAAAGAAGTTGGAATCGATATCTCGCAAAACAAGTCGAAGACGCTCAACATGAAAACCTTCGTCGATTCCAATCTCATTGTGAAACTATGTGAAGAAGCCCATGAACGGTGTCCCATTGTCCCATTTGGAATTCAAAATGAGCAATGGGATATTGTGGACCCCGTTCCAAAGGTAGGTTCAGAACCAGACATGGAATCTTTCCGTAAGGTAAGGGATGAGATTGAAAGGCACGTAAAAGGGCTCTTGCACCGATTGGGAATTCACGAAACGGTTTGATGGCATCTAAATTTGCTTAAGGAGAGATGGATATGAAAAAACCGATTGTTTACTTTATTTGCACGGGAAACTCGTGCCGTTCACAAATGGCCGAGGGCTGGGCACGTCATTTTGCTGGGGATAAGGTAACCGTACTGAGTGGCGGAATCGAAGCACATGGTCTGAATCCAAGAGCCATACAAGTGATGCAAGAAGCTGGGATAGATATGTCTAATCATACGTCGAACTTAATCGATAACGACGTATTGAACCAGTCTGACTATGCCATTACCTTATGTGGTGATGCGTATGACAAGTGTCCGGTGACACCGCCCCACGTGAAACGCCTGCACTGGGGGTATGAAGACCCCGCGCGGGCCACGGGTACGGAGGAAGAAATCATGGACAAGTTTCGGGAGGTCCGAGATGCCATACGGGACCGCGTTCGTGAGTTTATGATTGAACTCACCAAGACACCGCAGTCTTAAGGCAGTTACCTATAAGTGGGTCGAGATAGGAGAGACCAAGATGACCACAGTAGGAGAAAACGGTGCACTTCATAACAAAGAACAGGGAGTGGAATCCATACTCTTTGGGGTTTCAACCGTGAAGCAGACTATAGAGACGTATGATTTAGTGATCATTGGTGGGGGTCCCGCAGGCTTGTCGGCTGGGGTTTATGCAGCACGGGCAAACTTAAGGACGCTGATTCTTGAAAAGGGATTACCGGGCGGACAAATGCAAAACACCTTGGAAGTCGAGAACTATACAGGCATGCAAATGATTTTGGGACCAGAATTATCCGAGTCGATGCTCGCGCATGCGGATCATCTGGGCGTGGAATTTAAGATGGCCGATGTCCAGAGGATAGATATGCACGGAAATCCCAAGACCCTGTTTACCTCAGAAGGCGAATTCAAAGCGAAAGCAGTGCTGATCGCGACGGGGGCAACGCCGAAGAAACTGGGTATTCCTGGTGAAGATCGTTTGAGCGGACGCGGAGTTAGTTGGTGTGCTGTATGTGACGGTGCGTTCTTCAAGAACAAGAAAATTGCCGTTGTAGGTGGAGGAGATAGCGCCATTGAGGAAGGCACATTCTTAACCAAATTCGGTGAATCTGTCTCGGTGATTCATCGCCGTGACAAACTACGGGCGCAGCCAATATTACAAGAACGGGCTTTTTCTTCGGAAAAAATGGACTTCATCTGGAACCACAAGGTTGTGGAGATCTTGGGCGAAAATCGAGTCAGTGGAATCCGGATTCAGCATGTTGAGACTGGAGAGGAACAAGAAATTGAAATGCATGGGGTGTTCATTTACGTCGGCTTTACACCCATGACGTCATTCATCTCACATCAGGAAATTCTTGACCAAGACGGCTATATCATCACGGATGAAGATATGCAGACGTCGATTCCGGGCATTTTCGCCGCTGGGGATGTGCGCCCGAAGGGACTGCGCCAAATCATCACCGCCGCTTCCGATGGCGCGATAGCAGCCATGACCGCATATCACTACATCGAATCCCTGGCTGACGCAGAACCCGCTAACGTGACGCAGAGTCAAGCCTAACTGGCGCCTTGGTTTGTGTGAGTACAGGTTTAAGACTGAGCATACGTCGAAAAAAGTTAGAAGGGACGATAAGGATGAGCAAAATGAATGAGATTAGTACTGTATGTGAAGGGGAAAAGGGAGTAGAGGTTGTACTCTCCGGCGATGTGACTGTGAAGCAGACATTACAGATGGTCGAAGAGTGTTCAACGGGCTCGTGTAGTTGCTGTACACCAACGTTCATGGAGCAAATTACGAAAATCGATGTTGCTGGCCAAGACGGTGAAGTCCGAATCCAGATTGAAGGTAACGTAAAACTCGAAGAAATAGAAAAGAACCTGAGTTCTTGTAACAAGGAAGTCTAATTACGATTCATGCGGCCCCAATGACCTATGCGCTATGAATGCAGGTCATGGGGCCGTGTTTTTAAGCCATGTAATAGCACAAGTCTTACAGCATTTATGGGGTAGGAACTCGCTATTAAAAAAATGACTAGATCATACGCAAATGGTATTGGACTAAAGGGGGACGAATGCGACAGAAGCCTAGGCACAGAGACCGTATAAATACACGAAACGCGGTATATTCAAAACCGCGTTTCTTAATGTTAGCGTAGAAAAAAACGAAGATTCGAATCCATAAATTGTCTTAGCGTGGGTTTTGCGTCATTTTGTTGGCGGTACCCCAAGAAGCAAACCGGACGAAACATGATTTCTGATTTCTTCGGATAAGGGACTCGAGAACAATCGGTCAGAAGCCAGATATGGATTTTGATTCAGCGTGGGCCACTTCTTCAATGAGGTGGTCCTTTCGAATTTTAAAGGAGGACATCGCAATGAAAGACCTATGGATGCTTGCCGGCACAGAAAAATATAAGGATTGCGAACCTGGTATGTGGTGCAACGTCTGCAATGAGCAACGAGATAGGGAAGATACATTCTGCTTTGAATGTGGACATGAGCTTGAAAAAGTCCTGGTCGGTCCGATGATTGACGCTCCTGGTCAATACCGTGAACGTCACTTACATCTCGTTAAATGAGGGGGGTCAAGACTTGGAAGTACAAGCACATGCACTGTATCGAGCACTAAAGTCACTTGCTCCTGTTCCGAAGACATTCGAAATTGAGGAAATTACGGAGTACACAGACACATTGACGGGTAAAGTCACGCGGAAGAAGAAACGCCGCAAATATCCCGTTATTGTTGTCAAATTCGATGGACATGAAATGACTGTTGAGTACTACTCCTTGCGCAGCGTGATAAAAACTCTCGGAAAAAAGACCATTCGCATCTATTCTCGAGGACAATTTTTAGATGTCGATTATCAATCGGGCAGCCTGTCACTGGTTCCGCTGGAAGCCACCTCAGACATGGTATTCAATCTAAAAACATTATCAGTTGAACAGGCAAAGGAGGTGGTTTGACCATCTGTAGGATTTGTACCAACCCTATTTCAAATAACGGAAGGATTGATTAAGAATGGCAGTAGCAATGGCAGACATGCCAGATAACCTCAGTAAGAAGGACGAAATGGAATGGATCATGGCGCGAATCAAGGTCGCTGAGAAGCGTATTGAGCGGTTAGAGGAACCACAGAAGAATAAAAAGCCGCAATTTGAGTTTGCTGACACTGACGGCATTCATAGTACTGAGTCGGAATTTGACTTAGCAGAACAAATAGAAAAGAATTCTCTTCCTCCAAATGCAATTGACTTGCGGTCCGTAAGTGATGCATACGAACGGGAGCGGCCAAATTGGACGTCAATGGGCAGAGAAATACAACCCACATTATCGAAACAAAAAATAAGCACATCAGAAGCCTCCAGGTTCTCACCTGGGGGCTTTTACATTCAACTGAAAGGAGTTGCTAGTGATGTTTGGATTGCAGAAGGAATCAACGAATGAAGAAGTCTTTAGATTGTCATGTGAGCTTAATGATACAGCTGAAGAAATTTGGGGGATCAAAGCCGAAATGGAGCGCTTGGGACTTACACCGAAGGGAGCCGATATTTCGCGTGTGAAGAGCTCCAGATGGAGGAAAAAAGTCCTTGGTTTAATTAAAAAATCGGATGAGTTGGTTAAGAAAGGTGAAAAAATTAGGGATCGATTAGCAGAACTAGAGGTACCGATTGAAAAATAACTGGAGGTGAGCGTGTGATTGAAACAATAAAATCCTACTTGGTGGATCTCGGTTTTAGCGTCGATAAGAGTTCATATGAAAAGACGAAAAAGACTGTTGGGGAATTGGAGAAAGGGCTTGGCAAATTCACTAGTAATACGGTGAAGGGAATGACTAAGGCAGGCGCGGCCATGGCGGCATTTGGGGTAACAGCTGCAGCAGCAACTGCAAAGTTTCTTAACGGGCTTGGAGATCAGAACATCCAAATGCAAATTCTCAGTCGGCAGTTATGGACGACGGAGAAGCAGGCAAATGCGTTCTCACTTACGTTGAAAGCCATGGGCACCAATTTGAAGGATTTATATCTTAGTCCTACGCTGATGCAACAGTACCGGCAACTGCATTCAGCAGCCTCACAGATGGGGACTCCGGGGAACTATCAGCATGAAATGCAGCAGATTCAAGGTGTGCAGTTGCAATTGAGGCAGATGCGACTTGAAGCGTATTATGCGTTGCAGTGGATTGGATATTATTTCGTGAAGTATTTCAGTGGTCCGATGACCAAAATTCATTCTGCGTTGAAGTCTGTAAATCACATGATCGTGAAAGGCATGCCGGTATGGACCAAACGTGTTGCAGCCGTGATGTATTCCTTCGTAACTGCAGGTGAAGAGATAGCCAGAGCCATAAAGAAGATTTATGACAAAGTGAAATCGTTTGCCAACAATTTGCCCAAATGGGCAAAGAAAGCGGCGGCGGCAATCGCCATTATTAGCCTGGCAATGAATACAACCCCCTTTGGAAAGTTCATGATGGCACTTGGCGCTGCCCTTCTACTGCTGCAAGATTTCCTAACTTACCTTAAAGACCCCAAAAAGGCGGCATTAACGCCACTTTGGAACGAGCTCATGAAAATTAAAGGGGCCCTTAAAGAAGTCGGCAAAGCCGTGGCCAGCTTCACCGTTGCATGGGTGATTTATAAGGGCATATTGAAAGCTACAACCATCATGTGGGGGATCTATGAAGCTGCGATCATAGCCGCAACAGAGGCACAAGGAGCTTATCTAGCCGTCCAGAGCGCAGCAAATGCATTGATGGCAGTTTTTGATGTGGAAGTTGATTCTAACTTGGCTGTCATTATCATCGCAGCCATCGTTGCAGCTATTGCAGGATTGGTGATAGGCATCATTGAGCTTATCAAGCACTGGAAGGCTGTAAAAAGAGCAGCAGGCGATGCGCTCAACTGGATCAAGAAACACGTCATGGACATTCTGCCGTTCCTCGGTCCTGCTGGATGGGTCGCCATGGGCATCATCGAGCTTGTAAAGCACTTTGGGCAACTGGAGAAAATAGGCGTAGCCGTCTGGCATATGATCAAAAACGAAGCTGTCAAAGCCATTAATGGGATGATTACGCAGATCAACAAACTGATTCGATTTATCGACCACATCCCAGGCATCAGCATCCCACAACTGAACAAATTGAAAGTTGCGGTCCAGGGTACAGTTGCATCTGCTCCCTACGCTTACGGAGCATCGTCCAGTTCGGTGAGCAACAGCACAACCATTCATGCGAATCAGACCAACAATATCTACGGCAGTAATGCAAACGCCATTGGTGCCAGTGTCGCGAATGGATACAATCGACATCTCTATAATATCCGGGGGGCGATTGGATGAGTCAGTCGCCAATTTTGGACTTAACACAGGAACCCATCAGGAGTTATGTGTATGCCAAGACGAATATAGGCGGATGGTTTTTCGATGCGGTTCTGCATACAAATCACAGCAGTACATTGACCATCACAAGCCATCCGGTCCAACTTGGATCGACGCTGTCTGACAACGCCTACTTGCAGCCGAGGAGATTGAGTCTCAGCATCGGCATGACAGATGTAGCGCAGAGTTTTATACCGGGTCAGTTTGACAACGGATCATCTCGCTCTGTGCAGGCTTATGAAGTGCTCAAACAATTGCAGGAGTTGCGGATACCGGTCCAGGTGTACACGCGCTTGGGACTATACAAAAACATGCTTGTGGAGACACTGACAGCGCAAGAAGACCACACAACAGTGCATAGCCTGAAGGCCACAGTGGACCTGAAAGAGGTACTTGTGGCTACTGTCACGGTTGTGAAAATAAGTGCCAATCCAGCGGTGACAAACTCTTCAAACAAAGGTACACGGCAGCCTCAACAAGTACCCGACTCAATTTTAAAGCAAGCTGGTAATTTATTAAACGGAATCGGCTTGTAGAAATATGATTGACTTCAGTGCGCCTCCATGTTTTGAGGATATGTACAGGAACGGACGGTGCCTAGCAGAATATCTGGAGTAACATGGATGCGTAGGAGGTATTTATGAAATTATTCAGGAGGAAACGTGGTCAAGAAGAGACGTCAAGTGGCTGGAGAGAAGCGTTTAGTCACTCCGGACACGGAATAAAAGTAGATCGGCCTAAGTTACCTAGGAATATGGAACTGTTCGTTCATTTAGGGGTGCCGAAAGAGACTAGGAAAAGACTTCAGCATTTACTTATGAAATATTGGACGGTACGTCCGGAGTCATTAGTTGACGACTTTTTGGAGATTGCATTCTCTCACGCAACCAAACTGATATTTCCAGGAGAACTAAGAGAAACTGTGTTGAAACACTATGACAATCCTCCGACTGCAGACGCTTTGCAAAGGGAGTGCGCGGCGGTCTATGTTCGCCACGAAATGAATAGATGGCGCCAAAGATCAGATTTAGAGAAATGGGCCAACGAGATGGGAACAGCATTTGTCAAATGGAGAACTTGTCAGGATGAACGTGTGTGCCCCGTGTGTCAAGGATATGAAGATGTTCTATACCCAATATCCAAAATACCGGAGTTGCCCGCGTGTTGGGATTGTCGATGCTACTACGAACCGGTCGTTGATATGAAGTATCTGCAGTGGCCTCGGAAGGTCTATTCGAATGGGAAGGTTTCGATGATGGAACGCAAGGAATTCGAGCAATTATTTTAGATGACACAGCTGACACCTTAAAACGGCGGCAGCTGCAGAAAGTGAATTAAGTGACATGTTAGCTACGCTGTTAGCAAATGTTAATATTTCCGCGCGCGCTAGGGGCACGTCTGTTGACTAATGTTGACATCCTCGCGCGCGTGAAAGAGTTAAAAATGAGACAGAACAGAAAAGCGAATTTAGCGCCACATTAGGAAACGTAAGGGGTGTGGCAACTACTGATGTGCTGGTCAACAGTGTGTTTAAACCGGGAAGGAAGTACTGCTTCAAGACGGAATCCGCATCGCTAGCGAATTACTAACGGTGCGGCCTTACAGTGCTCAGTTACTTGGACCTCTTCCTGTTTCATCTAACCATTCAAATAATCTGTCTCGTGGAATCAGAATGACCTTATCAAACTGTCTAGCTGGAAATCCAGGCTGTTTGACTAACTTGTACATCGTATTGCGACCTACGCCGAGAATCTTCATAGCATCTTGAATTCTTAAAACAGCAGGAAACTCGTGGTCTTCGGAGTGGGTCGAAGCTATGCGTTCCAACTTGTCTGTAACCTTCTCTAGGAGTTCAGTCAACTGCGTTAGTTCGGTAAGAAATTTTTCGACGCTCATCAACGTTACCTCCAGTCCATCACTGAAGTTTGGTTATGACAGATTTGAATCCTTCGATCTAACTATTACCTCGTACCCCATAAATTCAGCAACCTTCATAAAATCTGCAACGCGCAAGGAGTTGTTAGCTACTGCAGACCGAAAGGTGGTCTCTTTGATGTTGAGGCTGCGCGCAGTATCCGCCAGGCTATCCACCCCGGCTTCGGCCATCATGATTTTTAATACGCGCTTCATATCGGTTTCAGCAAGATTCATTTCTCTAGTCAATCTAACGCACCTTCTTTCAATGTACATCATATCAACGATATAATCGTTAGTAAACAAAATATATCACTTATAAGACCTGTATTTCGTTTTATATCGTTGACACAACGAAATAATCATTGTATAATTGAAATATAAGAAGCAGATTATACAAAGGGAAGGGGACGTTTGACATTAAAACAGGATTATTGCAGGATTTCTGCTTCACAACGCAGTTGATGAATGGACTCTCGGATTTGATGGAATCAGTGGTCGAAGATGAAATGTACACGAAGGTGGAAATTTGTAAAGATGTTATGAAATTGATGAAGCTTGTTGAGGACCATACACCTGAATTGTCAGACTTACGGAAGGCAATGAATATCTAGCGTGCCTTGGTTTAATCTAACACAAGAGAAACCGTGCTTAATTGATAAGACATATCGAATTCAAGAAACCAACATGGGAGGAATTCAAATGTCAGAACAGGTGGAATCTATCAAGGGACCCGATGAACTGCAGGGTGTGACTGTATCGGAGAGAGTTCTAACGGACTTTGCCTTCAAGTCTGATGTGGTAGGTCAATTGGCGGATGTCATGCACTCACTTGCCTTTGATGAAGCTTACGATAAGAGCGATGCATATAACCAAATTCTCGAGGTCGTCGAATTTGTAAACGAGAACATGCCAATGCCGAGGCTGTTAAGAAGCTCGCACTAAATCAAATGGATGAGATTCGACGAGGGCTGCACCAGATGCGGTCCTCGTTTTTTTACGTGTAATGAGAGCCATTTTGGATTGCGGTGATATAACACTATCGTTCATTCTGTTCAGCCTTCTGGCGATGGAAGCAAAGGACTTAATTGGGTTCTTAAAGCGTAAAGTTGCTATGCCGATTCCGACATTAACCCCTTCAAACGATTCGTTCACCAATTTTGCCATAAGTACCACCCCCGACTGTATGTTTTTCGCCAGAAACGCAAAGTGCGCCATGGGCCTACTGGCCTTCGGGAGCGAAGCCCAACGCAATGAACGAAAGTATAATTTCAATACTCCAATTATATCAAAACAGTGGAAGTTTACATGAATTTTGCCATCCACCGGGGTTGTTGAGTGTACAACTACTGTATTCACTCAATAGAGGTGGAGAATGATCAAAGTGGTTATAGTCACGAGATCTAGTTAACATAATCATGAATATGAGGATGGAAAGAGAACGATTAAGGGACCGTTGGAGACCAAGCGAAAGCAACCCGTATTTTTACACGAGCATAGTGCCTCTTTTCCCGTGGAAAAATCGCTGTTTTTTGTACCGTACTTACGTGATGTAAGTATAGTGGTGGCAACGGATGAGGGGCTAAAAAATAGGCGAACCCACCAGAAGAATTATAACAAGAACCATTCGTCGTGATACTTCTTGTTATAATGGACCCCCTTCAAATCGAAAAACATCCCCCTTTTCAAGGTGCGAAACAGGTCACGATTGGTGACATAATTCAAGGGGAGGTGCCACCAGAAATCATTTGTCGTACCACCGATATTTTTACGAAAAAACAGGCTTAGCGAGTATTGTGTGTGGAGTAACCATTTTTTGTGCCGTGCTAGTTCCTTGCTCTGAATAAAAGGAAACGGCAGAGGAATGGCCCCTGCCGTTTCAAGCGAATTTTTTCAAAGCGAATTAAAATGTATCTAAAATATAGATTAAAATACTGACTAAGTCAAATCTGTTGGAGCTACTTCTCTGAGTTCTGTAATGATCTTTCTCCCATTTTCAGTAATTGAAATACTTGGCTTGGATCCCTTATCTGTAGGTCTATTTTCAGTAGATATACTTCCTGTAGACTGTAAGTATTCAATTACTTCACTGGCAACATCTGATGGAATAGAAAACTTTTCTTGAAACCGTACTTTCAACCACGATGTTCCTAGCCAACGATCTGTTTTGTGTCCAAATTGCTGATGCCATTCTTCAATAAACATTAATGAATCGAACGCATATTTTTCAACATCGTATTGTTGAATCTCTACATTCAAGAACTCTAATAAATCAACGCTGTGATGAGCAAACCTGGTCATGTCAATATGTTTAGGTGCAGCACTCGATAGATAAAAGAGTTCAACTCTCTTTCCTTTATACATCAAACGACTTAGCACAGGTATCATATCGCTGTCGGCAGTAACAATTACATAACAGGATATATTTGAATCCTTATATGTACTTTCAATGACATCGATGCTCATTTCAATATCGGAAGCGTTTTTTCGATAGTCACCAGATTTGTCATTTGAGTACACGTGACGAATTTGAACTCTCTTTCTCTGTAAACTGGTGAGGCTCGTCTTGACTTTTTCATAATCGGCATAGGATCGGAACGTTCGAATATGGTCTTGTCCATAAAATTCCCAGAGTTGAGCAAACAAATTCTTGGTGAGTTCTGAATCATCGGGGTCATGACCATATGAATTCATAAGGGTCCAATATACGTTGTCATAATCGACATATATTGCGACGTTATCCCTTTTTTGGTCTTCAAAACTTTTCTTTGCTGTACCAAAAAAATTTTCAAAGAAAGACGACATCTCAGGTTCTGAATTAAATGGTAATGCTTTATCATCCATAGAATCCCTCCATTCTTAGAAGTATTATACAACAGGTCTGATGTGGAATGGTGCACGAGAGGACTAACATTCTGCGTAGAACCTTCCTTCTGCGCAACTTGTGGGGATAAATTGATCAGTTGTGATGTTGATTAGGATGAATAAGAAAAGAAAATTGTTGCGTAGAAGTCATTAAGGGTTAATATGTTGGACTTTCTTGGGTGGAGATACCAAAATCAAAAATAGAGACAGGGTGATGACTGTCTCTATTTTCAAATATGATGCTATGACCTTAAACTAAAGTACCCTCTGTATAATCACTCATCTTTTTTGCCTGC
The DNA here is from genome assembly GCF_016406125.1 of Alicyclobacillus sp. SO9. NCBI lineage: Bacteria > Bacillati > Bacillota > Bacilli > Caryophanales > Alicyclobacillaceae > Alicyclobacillus > Alicyclobacillus sp. SO9. Next base: position 34,783 of record NZ_CP066340.1, read on the forward strand.
TTTAAACCACTTATAACTCTATATATTTGGTAAGGTGTAACAAACATTCCTATTATCATTGCCAAGAAGAGTTTTATTGCAAAATAAAATATCCATCCCATCCAAGACATAAACAGAAACATTCTAGGGGTAATTCTAGTGAGAATATTCCAACCCCAGGGGATTCCTGCAAAGAAATATCCTTCAAGTATGCGTTCAAAAAATCCTTGTCCTGCCAAAAGGCCAACTACAAAGAGAACAATCATGATAACGATGTTTCTAACAAACGTCTTTCTATCCGCTTGAATTCGAGATAATTCGCATTGGTCACAAATTGGAATACTAAATTTATTAGTGCATCCCGTACATAGACCCCTCCCGCAATCAATACATTGAGAAACAGCGTCTGTATCATTATGCTTTGAACATTTCAAACATACTCCTCCACTTCATGTTAAATTCTACAAATCCACTGGTACATTCAACCAAAATAGATTTGTTCCTCCGATTCTTTGACAAAGATAAAATCGAGTGGAGAAAGCAGGCAAACGGAAGGTGTTTTGCAAATTCGGATGATGGTCCAATAGATCTAACAGCCAAGAGAAATTTCGTGGCCTAAGAATATAAATCTACTGGTCCTATTGATCGATGCTACCTGTGATGGTAGATTTAACTTAATCGAATAGCACGGATGGGCAAATCAAAAGCCCCACACCAGGCGCCAACCTTGTGTGAGGCACGTGCCCCCTCGATGAGCGACCATCGAGAGACGCTTGAACGCAGACTCAGCTGCAAACTGAGAAGCGTTGTTTTCGCTAACATTGTATAACAACAGAGCCGTTGTTAACAAGAGCGAAAAGTAGCGAAAAAGGACGAGTTTCAGTCCGGATCTCATGGTATGCATCGGGCATATTCACGAGGTCCGGATTTTTTATTGTCTGGCAAGGAGGTGAATTCGTGAGTGAGCAGCCGTTAACGGAGGTCTCGGAACAAGCAGCGTTAGAGCATGTGTTACGACATCATGCCGGCGCTGACGGATGGATTACATTGTCTCGTAAAGAAGGAGATGTGTACAAGCAGTACCATTACAGGGTTGATGATATAGCCGGAGTGCTAGCTGATTGGCTTGGGGTGGACGCGTTCTTCTCGCAGAATACATTCTATCGGCCGTCTCGGAAAATTGAGTACATACGCGAGCTCAGGGCGCTCTACGTGGATGTGGATTGCTATCTGCTTAATCTTGATCCCGAATGGGTTATTGGGTCCCTAGAGGCGAATTTGTTCCAAGACAAAGTACCTGACCCCAATCTCATCATTCACTCCGGCCGCGGACTTGCTTTAGTGTGGCTGCTGGAGCCGGTACCTTCTCAAGCGCTCCCTTTGTGGCAAGCTATAGAGAATTACCTGGTACGGCAGCTCTCTCAGTTCGGTGGAGACGCAAAGGCGTCGGATGCGGCTCGTATCCTAAGAGTGGCCGGTACCGTGAATTCAAAGAGCCACGAACCTGTCTTGGTGCAATACCGGCATGATTACCGATATGTGTTACGGGATATAGAGCGTGAATACTTGCCGCCTTTGTCGCCAGCTAAGATACGCGAGAGAAACAAAGAGGAAGCGCGAATTCACCAAAAGATGTACCGTGTGTATTCGCTGCACTATACACGACTAAAGGACATTGTAAAGCTTTGTGAGCTACGTCAGTGGGATGTAGAAGGCTCACGAGAGGTTATATTGTTCCTGTATCGGTACTGGAGCTGCTGTTTTTTAACAGACCCCAAGGAAGCGCTTGAGAATACAGTGGAGTTGAACGAGCAGTTTATCTCACCGTTGCCCAAGCCGGAAGTAGTCCGGGCCACAAAGAGTGCAGAGAAAGCGTGGAAGGCAAAGAACGACGTTGAAGCAAATCTGGTAGCAAAGGAACGAGGTTATCCAGGGGCTGGGTACAACATTACAAATGCAAAGCTGATCGACTGGTTAGAGATAACTGACGAGGAACAACGACAACTAGATACGATTATCGGACGGCGCATAAAGTATGACAGGAACAACGAGAGACGCGAGAAAGGCCGTAGAGCCGCTGGCAAGCTTACGAGAGAGGAATACATCCAGCAGGCGGAAGAGCGACGTCACAAGGCTCTAGAAATGCGCTCAGACGGAATGAGTATAAGACGTATTGCTGCTCAGTTGGGGTGTTCTTCGTCAGAAGTTCACAGGCTAGTTTCTAACAATAATTAGGTGTTCAGGGTTGTGCTCTTTAAATTATGGGCGTAGCCATGGCTTTAGATTAACCAGCTATCTGTGTGAGTTAGATGAGTAGGGAGGGTTTTATTTTGGGTACCTCACGTTATCATTGTTGTGCGTCTTGTGTTTATTTTCGGTCGGAGCGACGAGATCGAGGTGAATTACTCATGTATTGTAGCCGATTGGGTTATGATACTAAGCCTTCTTATCAGTTTAATTGTTGGACTCCTAAGGAGCGTGTGCGTGAACGTATCTTGAAGGATGAGGCTTTGCAGGATACAAGAAATTTATTGAAGTGGAAGAAGTTCTAGTTTAGTTTCTGTTTTGTTTGTCCATCCTACTAGTAGACAAGCTAGTGGAGGGGATGAAGATGCTAGGTTTGATGTTGAGGGACCCAGCTGCTCGGCTTCGGGTTCTTATGGCAGAACGGGATTTTACGGTGAAAGAGTTGTCTTATTCGTCCGGTGTATCCCGGGCGACGATATCAGCTTTAAGAAATGGTCATGTTAAGCGTCCGAATCGAGAAACAGCTGAACTGTTAGCAGATGCTTTGGGTGTTCGACTTAACAGTATATGGCCGAAGCTTTAAAACTAGGACAAATCTCGATAGATATCAAGATGAGGCTGATTTCACGAGGAATATGGTATACATATAAACATCAACGACTGATGTAGACTGATGGATAGTGTGTCGTTGATAAGGTAAATATGCGAGGAAATAATAGGGACTGCATTGGATGGTGCATTAAGTATGCGCTGCTGGTACAAGAGTTATTGTATCTAAGTTGATTATGAAGTGGCCGGCTGTGAGTAGGTCCAGTCCGACTAATCCGTTAATGTAGTTGTCGTCTACGTCTGTAAAGTCCACTCTAAACCCTTGAGCTGTGAATCCGATAAATTCAACTTTGTCGACCTGCTTACGGAGGGACGTCTCTCGTCCACCGATTCCGCGCATAAACACAAATTCGTCTTCGTCTTCAAGGTGGATGTCCAGATCTTCAACAGCGTGTCTGTAAATCAGTGTTTCAGAGGAACCAGTATCAAGGACCATGTTGTTGATGATCTGCTGCTTTCCATGATGTTGCAATGTCAGAGAGCACAGAACAAGGCCACCATCCAGTTTAATTTCCACCAGCTATGCTCCTTCTTACCATCGGTTTTGTAATCTCCCGAATGGCAATCTGTTCTTTTGACGTGTGATATACAAAACGCTTCCCTTTGGCCGCAAACAATTCGTCTGTAGCCTCTCTGGCGTCTGGAATCGCTTTAATAAATGCTATTTCATCTACACAAACTTTATCGTTATCATAGTGGGAAGCTAATTCTTCGACGAGGACCCACTGATCAGGGAACATTCTCCTCACTTCTGACCACTGCATATGCGCACCCTCTTTCATTGGTTTGTTGGTATCTACATTTTACGCAGTATGCCGTCTTATTGAAAAGGGTATCAGCAAGATTGTCGACACCCCTTTGTTAGATACAGAATTCGACAGTCTAAGTATAGTTTAGAGGGCCTCATAGATGAGGTCGCGTCATGAAACGAAAAACATTGTATGTTAAGGCCCCTCGACAGTTACTGTTGTTTTCCGCCTCTGAGTTCGCCTAGATAAATGTTGGTTATTGTTTCTCTCTCGTGGCCAAGGAGTTGAGAGACCCGTTTGCATGCCTGGAAGTGCGATTCCCCCTGTTTGCGTAGCTCCAAATATGTTCGCCTGGCAAAGCTATGCCGCAGTCCATGGTACGTGATGTGAGGCTTATATCCATATTTTTTGCCCATCTGGCGCAAGTAGTACCCATCCCGTTTTTGAAGGATTCGAGAATCGAGTTCAAATTTGCCGCGGTGTTTGCGAATGAAGTATTGAATGTGTTTTATCATTTCCTCTACAGATTTTCCATTTGTAAAAATCCTTCGACCAGGCTTACTGTCTTTCATTGCTTCTTGAAGCATTTTCATTACTCTTGGTTTAGATTCAATTGAAATCCATCTAATTTTTCCTCCTTTACCCTTTACTTTTAACTCGCCAGTTCTAAGGGAGCGTTGTGCATCTGCATAGTCAATTCGTAGAGCTTCATGGATCCGAGGGCCGATTTCGTGTGCAAGCTGCATGACACGTGCGACACTGATTTCATCTAGTACAATGGCCAAATGGATCATCTGTCGGTATTCGCTATCTGCCCATGCGCGTTCCACGTCTGTATATGCGCGTGGTGGAATGTGTTGGAGTGCGAGGATCTCGCTATTTTCAGGAAATGGTCCTTTGTATACAGGGGTCTTATCTAACACATGCCGGACGCCGGACAAGTGGCTCATAATTGTGGATGTTGCCTTGTCTGCATCGAGCATGTGTTGCACCCAAGCTTCTATGTGTTTGGGTTTAATGTTTGCGATTTTCTGTAGCCGGAACTCCTCGGCCAAGAACTGTATAAAGACATTTGCGGCTGTTTTGTTTCGGGCTCTAGATTGAAAGGCACCCTCATTAATGTGTTTAGTGACTGCCTCAACTTGTTTGAGAAGGTTTTTGTAAAGCCCGTCATTGTTACTAGGATGTGTCATAGGAATACCCTCCTGTTGGCAGACTCTGCCCAATGTGTTTCGCCGTGCATTTCAGTGGTTTTGCAGATTTCTTGTTGGCTACAATCCCACTGGCGGTGCGGGTTTTTACCCCAAAATTGTTTACTGTCTCAGACCAATATTTAATTGTTATCGGCGTTGAATAATTGTGTCGCATGCCCCGTAGCTGTTTCTCTGTGCTGCCCATGGGTGGTCACTCCTTTCTTTCGAAATATCTATAAAAGAAAAGAGGACCGGCGATCAACCGCATACCTCACTATGGGTGGATTGTATCCAGCGGTTTCCTGGCGCGTAGCCGACAAAACACTTCTGAAAAATCCCCCATAACTCTGGACACGGTGATCGACCGATCACTCTGTGTTGTTCTGAGCATCTTCTTCGTCGTTCCCTTTAGCTTCTCACAATCGCTTACAGACCCTGTCGTTGGAAAGAACACGTGCATCACGGTTCATTAACGAGGCAGCATCGGCATCTTTAACTGCCTTAGAGTGGTCTATTTAGGATTGGATTTATAGTACTTCTAGGAATCTTATTTGTCAATAAACGGGTTTTATGGTTGTTTTTATTTTACATTACATTTTGCTTTCCCATTTGATTCCGAGAAGTAACCGTTATCGGAAGGTAAAGGTTAGAGTTTGTTTATTTGACATGCAAGGTTGTCTGTATCGTCTTTCCGCCTGCAGAAATCTTTACCGTCCAATTTCCGGATGATGTCCTCGTTCCGACTTTCCATTCCCAAGTAATATATCCAGAGCCATTAGCTGCTTTCGGATTAAGACTACTCGATTTACTTGGACCTGATTTGTAATCCACTTCAATCTGTCCCTGTGCCCCAGGTTTAGTTTTAACTGTCACGGATGCATATTGTCCCGGGCTTACAAAAAGATTCGATGATGTAATGGCCAAAGCACTCGATGAAGTAGATGTCTTTGAAGAACCGCTACTGGAAGAGCCGGAGTTAGTGTTTGAACTGGATGTTGGACAATCTTTGTCTCCGTTTCCACAAATGCCGGTAATCACTGATTTCTTTGCAGCTGTAGATGTGTAGCTTATCTTTCCTTTCCCATTGACTAACCAGGCAGGGTGGATTTCATTCCAACCATGGTCTTTGTCATCAACCCAAGCTCCAGTGAATGTAGCGTGTTGCCCTTTTTGTGGAATTGTTACATATGGCTGATCCATTGGGATAATCTCGACTACTAAATATCCATGTTGATACTTATAATTGCCACTGGCCAATAAATTTTTATATTGAGAGTCAACTTTAATGTCTAGATGATAGTCATGGTCGGCTTCATGTCTCACGATCTCAACGGTACCGGAGACGGTTTTACACTTACTCAGCAGATTGAATCGGTAAGTATGATAAACTCCTGCAGACCAATTTATACGACATGTGTTAGATGCTGGTTGTTGTGAAGATGTCTTCGTAGTTGATTTCTTTGAAGTGGAACTTGTATTTGATACATTTGATGCCGATGAATTCGTTACGTTGTCAGGGCTGGAAGAATTCGTGTTGTTCTGCTTCGGTGAGAATTGCGTTGTATTGTCTTTTGCTGTACCAGGAGCAGTAGCATTTGATTTAGATGTTACATTACTGTTTGGCAGTGAACTTGTTGTCTCGTGGGGAGATGAAACACCAAAGCTGATAAAGAAGACAATGAGCGCAACACCATAAATCAGAGAAGACATTTTTCGTGAGCGATGAGCCCCCCAACGTACTACGACCGCTGGCTTTATAAGGCCGATAATGAAGGCTGTGAAAGAAATTAGGAACAATGCCAAAAACACGTGGCTCATATGACCATTTACACCCTCTCTTATTTGAATTGTGTACATACTCCTCCCAACTTAGTTGTTAGATGTAATATATTCTATTTTAAAATCTGTGTGGATAAAATGGAAATAAATTAGATGTTTTGTTGCCCTTATCAGCACTAAAAGTGACGGATTTGAGTTGTAAATTGAGAACCGTAGTCAATTTACAACTTTGAAGCATGTGGTAGGAAAAGGAAACATTTGCGATGACTCGCCATCCTTAGAGAAGTCCGATTTTTGACTGAGGCTCTATTTACAAACCGAGTCCAGAAATTCCGAAGACTAAGCGAGTGGTACGCGAGCGGCCTTAAAACGCACATAAATGACAGGAGTATATAATTGGGTGAGCTGGAAGTATGCAAGGTGACTTGCACAGCGAATCCACGGATTTTCTGTTGTGAATTGACCTCCATCCTCTTTTCATAAACCACGGACGTGTGTAAGAAAAAGGAACTTTTTCTGATAAGGCGCTGCCTCTGGGAACTGGCTAGTTTTATTGATTGCTCATTTCACAAATACCGTCTACAAACACTCAGAGAGTAGGGAGCGGAACGCGACCGGCCTAAAAACATCCATTCAGAAGGGCTCATGATTTCCAGTGATGTAGATGGACGAATGAGATTTAAGTTTACGTAATATCAAGAGTCCCCCGGGGGCTTTTGATATTTTATAACTGGTTCTTCTCTGAAGGAGTCCGAAGGCGGCGAACGGAGTTCGATGACCTTTGGACGGAAGGGTGTGCAGCATTCTGCTAAGCTGATGGTTATGAGGAAGGCGCCGGATGCAGCAAATCCACTGGTAGCAAAACAGATGCTGGTGAACGGTCTAAGTCGGGCATACGTCGTCAAATGGAGTTTACATAAAGCAGAGTCTCCCGAGGATACTCTGCTATTATAAGTCACTATAAAAATCAAAGTGACCCGTGGCACCTTGATTTTGCAGACGAAAGGTAAATATATTTCACCCAAATATTATACGAAAGTGTTATTTAAATGAATTTTTTATAAATTATTGATCGTAGAGTTGTTTCATCATTGTGGATGAGAAGAGGGATAGCAATGACTGCAAAGTGTTGCTGCGTTTGGTGTAAAGAAGAAAAGTCTCAAGAATCTATGTATCGTGTCTTTAAAACAGGACTTAAGCGGAAACATGGTAATGACATGCACTTGGGGGTTTGTAAAGAGTGTATGTCTTATACGTAGTTTCCTGAAAGTTTTGAGCTATACACTAGGCGGGAGGGGTTTTTATGTCGATAGGTGTCAAACATGATGAGTATAATCGAATTCGACCTCGACAGAATATAGTAATTGAGTCTTGGTTAGCTACCGACAGTGGAGAGGAACGCTTGAGTAGTGAATGAAAAATTCAGTTGCAGAAACACAAAACAGCCTTGGCAACGCTAGAAAGCAGGAACTATGTCCAAATAAAAGGGTGTAATCCGATCGGCTGTGCAGCGAGTTGGGCGTGCTTAAATGACAGGGTAAATGAAGCCGAAAGATCCTTCTAATATTTTTACCAAAGGTCAATTGATCCTCATCAGTAATAAGAACCAATTGACCTTAGTAAATTAGTCTATATCATAAAACTTTCAACCTCAAAATCCTACATAGACTTCCTGAAATCCAGGCATGTACGGCATGTTAATCAAATCATATGGCAAACAATAGCTACCGGTGTGGCTAAGTGTGATACCTGCTCCATAGTAGTAAGCATCAAATACAATTTTAGAGCAATAGGTTGCATCTCCAGCAGCCGTCGTATACAAGTTTGGTGTTAGATTATAATATGTGGAAGATCCATTTTCATATATCCACGTTATTGCCCAATTTGCAGCATTTTGTCCCTCGCTAGCATTATTAGGCTGTACGACATCAACTTGGTAATTATTATTACTCCAAAAACTGGACCAAGACTGGATGATGGGCGAATCCAAAGGACCATTGATTGTTTCAACATCCCCCTGGCTATCTACTACTATACCCGCATGGCCTGTTAGCCCTGCGCTTGAAGTATCATTCGTTACCAAAATGTCCCCAGCTACAGGAGTTACTCCTCCTCCTGGACCGGCGACAGCAGTATTAGGTAGTATAGCCAAAGTTGAATTTTTTGAATTTACCTTTACAGAGTGGCTGCTTTTAAATTCATTAAGTACTCCGTTCTTAGCGGCCCATTTCAAAACCATTTGTCGATTGACATTTGACTCTGCACGCAATTTAGCAGATGTAGACGATTGGCTAGTACTAGCAAATGCTGTGGTTGCAAGAATTGGTAGAATAAATAATCCTGTAATCGACGCCAACAAACCCCTGTTAAACTTCTTCATTAACATTCTCCTTGTCTTCATTTTTTAGTAAATATACTTATTTTTATCAGTAACAATATATTATCACTAAAATTTTCATATTTTTGTCGATTTATGTCGAATGTAAATATTTTTTTAAAATTATTTAAAAATACATCATAATGGGTATATTAAAACATTTTGGAGATGAAATACACATTCTATGTCTACCATATATATACTCGTGTGGTGACACTTCCAGCATCCTCTTTCTCTCCACTCAGGGTCTTTATCAAACACAATTAGTAGAGTGGTGTGGCGAGTGCATACATACCTCCCGCCAACTAAAAACACAGGCTAACTCTACACTTTTATGCTGCGGTTTTCTGTAGTTCTACTATGCGGTATGCGATTCTGACGAGTAACAAGAGCTTCGCAGACTAATTATGTCTATTGACAACAATGGAAAGCGGACATTCGTTGACTCGTTCCTGCGCTTCTCGGCATACTATAGATTCCATCCGGAGTTTTGTAACCCTTACAATAGCCCATTCAAAATCGGCAAATGGAAAACGTAACACAATGGCGGCTCTACGAGGATGCGATGAATAAAAAAGCTCAAGGTGTACTGATGAACTTTCATCGCCGCTTAGCCCTACCGTCTTATTGGGGAGATGGAAGCACGTCGTCATCTGATGGTATGCGTGTACGGATAGAGGAATCTGCACTCCATGCAGATACCAGTCCTCATTACAGGCATCGAAAAGGCGCGACCATTTACCGCTTTGTCAGTGATCAGTTTTCAAATTTCTACACCAAGGTCATTAACACCAACGCAAGAGACGCTGTGCATGTCATTGATGGATTCTTACACTATAAAGCAGACTTGGCAATTGAAGAACAACTACACGGATACAGTCGGTTATACAGACCAGATTTTTGGTTTGATGCACCTTGCTTGAATTTGGTTTTGCGCCCCGATTACGTGATTTATCTGACTCCAAGTTCGTATCCTTTGGTAAAGCAGCGGATTTCCCCAAACTTGAGAAAATGCTGCGTGGTCAAATTAATTCAAAAGTCATTCGGAAGAATTACGATGATGTATTACGATTGTCCCTGCTCGATTCGAGAGGGTACGGTCTCTGCTTCACTTATCATGGGAAAGCTCGGGTTTTACGCACGGCAGAATCGCTTAGCCACAGTTCTTCGGGAAATAGGACAGATCGAACAGACCATTTTCATCATGGATTGCATTTCAAGTGAAGCCATGCGACGTAGGATTCACCGAGGACTCAGAGGCGATGAACGCATTGGCCAGAGCCATTTTCTTTGGGAAACACGGGGAACTACGAGAGAGAGCTTTACAGGATCAACTCCAACGTGCAAGTGCCTTAAACATCTTGATTAACGCTATTATTGTTTGGAAAATACCGTCTATTTGACTCAGGCGACATAATTACAAGCCAAGAAGGGCGTACTTGATGCTCAATCACATTTCCCCATTAGGATGGGAACACATCAATTTCCTTGGAGAATACAGCTTCGATACAAATCATCCGAACACCAAGAATACGTTGCGGCCGCTTCGAACCCGATAGAAAATCCTTAGAGTTGAGAAATCAATACTCTGTGATCCAATCAATGTATTAACGTGGGTTTTACGTCATTTTGTTGGCGGTACCCCGGCTATTACTCCAAAAATTGGTCGTAAGACCGATTTTCATTATGTGGGATATCTGTTTGTCAAATGTCAGGTTGTCTTTTCCTAAAGACAGTACCCGTAAAATATCTACCTTCCCCCTCGACTTCACACACTGATCTCCAGCGCTTAGCCATTCCCCGGAATTACGATTTTTTGGACTAAACTAAATTTAACAATTTCATCAAAGTAATTCTATTGCAGAGAATGAACTATAACAAATATTTACGAAAAAGCACCATTAACGGCTACTGGAGTAACAATTGTTATTACAGTCATTATCAACGTAAATAAAACCATTACGATTCCACCGATTTTCAGATGAGTGGGAGAGGTCATGTATTTCGGAACGAATCTCTTAATAATACGAACTAGAAGAGATTGACCAAGGGTAAAGACGATCAATTCAATCCATCCTATAAATGGCTGGAAAGATAATGAATAGCTTCCTGCATGCTGAATTGCTGGAGTTAGCAAAAAGATAGGCAAACCAATGGCTGTAAAGACATTCATGATTACGATATTTCGAACAGAATTCGCGAATACTGCGAATAATACAACCAACAAGACATATATCCACCATTGTCCATTTCGTGCTTTTGCATCATACGTATACGCTTCAAAAGTTGACCACACATACAATAATGAAAGAATCAATTCGTAAGCTATAACATAGTTTCGCATCTTGGTATGCTGCAAATATGAATCCTCTTCTGACTGACTCAATGAATATACCTCCTTTGTGATTCCACGAATTACAATTTTGAATATTTTCATATATGAACTATTTAAATTCCAGTATTGGTGTTGTTTAAAAGTCTGCTGCCCTTTACTTACATCAGTGTAGCATATTGAGAACATAGAGACATGAAACCTCAATGCATATTGTTGGATAATGTTGTATGTGGTGAATGGGAACGCACAAAAGAAATTTCAAGTGTTTGAAAAGCGCCTACCTATGTTGTTGGCGGGCGGTAGTGATCGTCAGTTACCTTGATTTTAGGATGCTCACTTTCAAATGCAGAATAATTTTCACACAGTATTAAAGAGTTACCATTTGAATGCATCTTCAGTAAGGAAATAGTCTAAGTGCTTCCTGTGCTTCTCCTCGTCAAATTGTTCACCGATGTTTTGTAATTCTTCTTTCGTATGCGTCACATCACGCACACCTCGTCGGCGGTCTACCCTACGTCACGCACGGTTCTTAGTGTAGGAGGTGGCTGCGAGGTCACCGACTTACCGGACACCGAAGTCGGGACAAGCTGAAGATCCTGCACTGCCAGTATAGCGGATTCTGGATTCATTATCGCTGATTGGAGAAAGGATGAGTTCAGTGGCCTGATGCATCTCACACAGGCTCCATTGTCATGGGTCAGCGAGTTTTGATGGCTGTTGGACGGACTGTTGCCACAGCAGAAGAACGCACATCCAAAAGTCACTGCAAGGACCATCATATAGCCAAATAAAAAATGCAAAAACATTGTAACGACAAGGGTTTTTAAGGATTTTTTCGAAAGCGAGCAGTCCATTAAGCCTTTCCTTTTGGGAAGAAAGTCTTGGTTGTTTAGTAACACACGCAGCGGAGCAGAGCTACTTCCGCTGCATACAGCATCGTGGAAACAGCGAAGGAAAATGGCCTCAATCTATTTGTTTATCTGGAGTACCTGTGTGAGCAATTACCAAACCTGGACGAGAGCTTTACAGACACTGTAAGCCATCTACTGCTCTGGTCCAATGACTTACGAGAGCAAGTTCGAAATTGTCGATAAAAGCCCAGCGGAACTAGCCTGCCGGATAGCCGGTGGGGTATTTATATTCTCTCAAATTCAGTTTGATAGTGTGACGTACCCATGGTTTGACGCTTACATGAAGAAGAAGCGCGGAGCTGAAGGGATAAAGCGAGATCAATTGGTGCGGTGTTTTAAAGGAACAGTTGTAAAGTAAGTGAAAACAAAGAGGAACCTGCAGATTGATCAGCAGTCTGTTTTTTTATTGGGAAGGAATATAGACAAGCTTCGACACCATATACCTTAGTCATCAGTGATTAGTCACTGAACTATCCAGTGACAGGGGTGTTGTCAGTGTCAATACGCTTGATTGCCGTAGATTCGGGTCGAAGTAGTACAAAGGTTGTGACAGACGGTGCAAGAGACTGGTTCCCGTCCATTCTTGGTGAGTATCGCGATCTGAAGTTAGAGCGTAAGATGCAACGAACGGATTTAGTCGTTGGTTACGCTGGCCAGCGCTATTACGTGGGAGATGTGGCCAAGGATGAATCTGTATCTGGAGCGCAGCTGATGATTAGTAGTAAGGCCCATATGGACACGAAGATATTTGTGCTCACAGCGCTGCATCGTGTGCTGCCGAATAAGTCTGCAGTGTTCCTGGTAACCGGTGAGCCTATCAGCAATCATCAAGCCGGCGAAAAGTTACGTATGAAGCAGTTGCTGCTGGGCAGTCATGAGATAGCCGTCAACGGTGAGACGAAACAGTTTGATATCGTTCGATGCGAAGTAGCAGCTGAATGTGCAACAGCTGGATGGGCTATGCGCCGGCCGGGACGGTATCACATCGTAGATTGCGGAAGTCGAACTGTGAACTTTGCAACGATGGAGAATGGGCGCTGGATAGACCGAGTAAGCGGAAGTCTGGACTATGGGCTGGAGACGGTGCAGAACATCAGCCTGTCCATGTTCTCTCGTATGACCGTAGCGGAACTGTCCAGGCGTCTTGGAACGTTGGCACCTATCGTATTGATCGGCGGTAAAGCATCGCAGCTGCAGGAGTACTTTCAGCAGTACACAAGTGATGTCGAGGCAGATGAAGACGCCTATTACCGCAACGCTCAAGCGTTCTATGAGTTGGGGGTGCATGCCCTTGAAACCGCAAAAGCGTAGCAGCAAATGCTCTATCGTCAATCGTACAGTCAGCTTTAATATCGAGGATCCATATCAACGTGCACTCCTGGAACGTAGCCAACAACTGACCAACTTCAGCGCAGCCGTGAAACGGTGGCTCGCCGGTGAAACCACTCCAAGCGTCCAATCATACCAATCAACGAACCCCACACTGCAGCCTCACCAGCCAGTACATGAACCAGTCCCTGACGACTTCGATCCAGTCAGTGCATTGTTCTAGCACTAATCCCTGACCGCACGGAGTAGAGGAGAAGACCTTGCGACTCTGCGAGTGAATCGCGGGCCTATTTGGCGAACTTCCGATTGAAAGAGGGGATATCGGTTGAGTAGAAGTGATAAGAAAGTCGGTGTCAGTGTGCATGTGCTGAATGGGGTGTACGAGGTTGTCCAGGACGTGAGTGGCCATCTGAACGGCACACTAGGCGAAACAGGCCGCCTGCTGGCTCTGACGGCCGCAAATGACGTTCCTACGCTGAATCGGATGGCTCCATACTTCTGGCGTTCATTAGAGCACAGAGAGGCGGTGTGGCCGGGACACGATGACTATAAGGACATACGACACCTGATTGCACCTGTCGGAAAGGCTGTACAACGTCTGTACGTCCGTTTCATGCCATATGAGATAGAAGACATAGACCGTATTGCTTTTGCGCTTGGAAAGCAACGTGCCCATGCTGTGGCTGCGCTGTTGACGATGGCAAGTAAAGATCTGCGTGTGATTCAACTCGTGGCACCACAGTTTCAGTTCCGGAGTCCATACAGTCTGAAAAGGGGGTCCTTCCTATGGGCGTCTTCTCCCAAAAGGTAGTCGGAGTGGAGCGCATCATCTACCAGCGTGTTCGTGGAATGTGCGAAGAAGTGTATTACCTGGAGAAAGGCGACTATCCAGAGCGTTGGGAACTGGATGAAATGACTGAGAAAGCAATCGCGAAGATTCTTGACGAGTATGTACGGCAGCACTTTGAAGAATCGACAAGGGTGGCTGCGCAGATGTTTATTGAGAGAAATTGAAGAGACGACCACGGATTTTTAGAAGTTCATTTAGTTTTTCAAGAAAAATTGCAGCCCTCATCATATATTATGTGAGGCTCGTTCAATGAAGGCCATCATGTTAAAAGGGGGAGAGTGACAATCTCAGTGATAATGAAACGATTCAGCACCAATTACAACTAACAAGCATAGTATGTAGATATGTTTAATTAACATTTCACAGAAGGAGGTAGTATTTAATTGAGAAAAACAGCAAAAAGTTTTGACTTGCCGGGCGGCTGCGTAATTGAATCCAACGAGGACATCACTATGTTTACTCCGGATCAAATGATACCAAATATTGATCCTTCCCTAGCAAACTACAGAACGTCTGCCGGCGATATGTGGCTTGTAGGTGGGAACACACTAAACGTGACGTGGACTTCTCCTGACGGAGCAGCTCATGAATGTATTTATTATTGTAACGAAGGAAAACTCTTCACGATGTCTGGTGCTATGTTCGGGGTTCCTGAATTACCATATACCGCAGATACTGACCGGGGAAGGATTGAATTTGGATCAAATAAAAGAATTGTTATCTTGTAGGTTCTAGGCGATGGCTGGGGCAGTTGACACTCTTGAGCCTATACCACGGCCGCTTGTGCATTCAGGCGGTCAATTTTTTTGAGTCACTTAAAACTCGCTGCAGAGCGCATGGGATGGGATGATTTCGGAAATCGTGGTATGATTACGGCAATTACTTAGGCAGGAGTTGTCCAGTATGGATCCAGAACTCAAAGAGTTTTTAACCAGGCTCGAAACTAAAGTAGACCAACTCTCCGATAAGATAGATGAGACGAAGAAAATCAGCGAAGCGCTCCGTCACGGCCAGGAAGTTCTGGAGGCGAAAGTGACTTCTGTTGAAAAAGCCACGGAGTATTTCGCCGAGCGCATTGGCGTTCACGATAAGGAACTATATGTACTTAAGAATGTAAAATGAAATGAGCCTCACCCTAAAAGGGCTGCCTTATGGCGGTCTTTTTTTGTATTCTGCGAAGCGTGCGAAAGCGCAGGATAAAGAGTGTGTACACACTCTCTAAAAAGCCTTACCAGGCTTGAATTTTCAATGTACATGGAATCGCTCGAGCATGTACACAAATACGGAGAGTGGCGGAATAAGGGGATTAACCATGTACAGGGTCGCTTTGTCTGAATGGTATAGCGATAATTGAATCTTATCACTATACATGAGATGGATAATTTATTATATTCATACGATTTCTCAAGAGGACATTCAAGGATAATGTGTAATGATTTGATAGGGGGAGATAAATGTGGAAAATAAATATTGGTCTGCAGAAGTTATTGACACGATAGAACATGATGGTCTCACCTACGTCGGATATGTCCTCAGCATAGATGATATTACCGTAGCCGGAATCGATATAGTCGGTATTGAACACCACGAAGATACAAGTAGATCATTTAGGAACAGAATGGATGGTGAGAATTGGGTAAGAAAGGAGCTTGGTAACGTAAAGTGAAGTGGTCTATTTGGGATGTATATGCATCGATCTATATCAGGGGAAACGAGGAAAGTTAATTTAGAAAGTCTCAGTTAAGACAAATTGGTCGAGGGAGGCTTACATGTGTGAAAAAATCTAATTTGGTTTTATCTCATCCTTGACAGCACCCTAGACCCCGCAAGGGATTGTAGGGGGGATTTTGCCCTACAGCACAAATAGCCCCAAACGGATTGGGGCCGTAAGGATGGGATTCTCGTTAAACGAGTGTGCCTGAAGACGTGTTGCGTAGTTGGATTGCCTTGGCAGGAAGCGGGATACCCAGTGCCTTGAGGACCTCGCTTAGGTTCTGTGGTGGCGGTGGAACGCTGAGGAATTCTTTCCCGAGAAACTCGGCTTTCATCACGTGCCAACGCGAGAGGTCTTTCATGATTCGCTCGCCTGTGTACCAACGGTCATTCAGTTCCTCCAGCCGTTGCTCGCGCTCGTCTGCGTTGGTCATCTGCTCTGCTTCTTGCTCTTGCTGCGCCCACCCACGTCGGTACATCACTTGGATCTCTTGCTCGAACAGATAGGCAAGTACGCAGACGAAGATGTGCCCGCGCACACGTTTTTCATTCCAGTGGTACACCGGCCCTACATCCAGGAAGTTCTTGATCTCTCGAAAAGCCCGCTCTACGTTCATCAACGTTTTGTAGGAAGTAACCACCTGTTCGGCAGGGAGCAACGTGTTGGTCTTAATCACAAACTTTCCGTCGCGTAAGGCTTCTTTGGCGAGGGCCGCCTCATTCCATGTGTAGGAGAGCTTCTGTTCACTGAACTCCACCTCAAGGAACCCCTGTACACCTTTTTTGGTGAGGATGTCACTGACTTTGAGCATGATGGACTGTGTACTTGCTTTTCGCCCGCGATGGGGCTTGTCCAACCACGTCTGGTAGTCCACCAATGCCTGTTCCGCTTCCTCCAATGCCGATGTGCGGAAGGCTTCATCCGCCTTCGCCTTCAGCGGATTGTAGCAGAGAATATAGCGCGCATCTTGCCCTTTCTCATCGTCTTCCACTGCAGATGCGGGCACTTCGAGATAGCTGAGATTTCCGCGCAGCTCAGTGTAGAGAGAGAGGTCACCGTACTGTGCCAATAAGGTGTCGCTAACCACGCGGCCACGTTTGTGGTAGCCCACAATATAGGGATACTCAAGCGCCGCCAACAACTCCGTGTTCTTTTTCGTGACCATACCGCGGTCTCCGACGAACACACATTGTTCAACGGAGAAGTCTTTCTTCAAACGCTCCAGAACTTCCTTGACGGTCTTTTTGTCCGGCGTGTTTCCCGCAAAGACTTCATGGGTAATTGGCAACCCATCCGGAGTCACAAGCAGACCCAGCTCGACCTGTTCCAGGTCCGGCCTGTGGGTTCGTGAATATCCATGCTTGCCAATTGGGCAGTGGTGGCCACTGAGGTGCGTACTGGTCAGGTCATAGAGTACAAGCGATAAACGAAAGTTCAAGAGGTCCGTGAGTCGTTGATAGATAAATGTCTCCAGTTCGGGCTTCATATCCATCAGGTGATCCAGCGCACGATAGAAATGTTGCAACTGCCAGGATTCACCTTCCTCCTCCGGAAGATACATGTCCTCAATCGTATGAAACAAATCCAACTTACTAGACGGATTCATCAAACGGTTACAGACCATGGCCTTTACATAGCGAGCTACGTCAAAGGTGACCTGACGGTCTTTGAGTCCGGTCTCTATCGCCTTGGTCAACCCAAGCTGATCCCACAAAAATTGAACCACGTAGGGAACGCCAAAAGAGAGGGTCGACTTGGGGTCAAAGTCCTCAATCGAACCAGAGGTACGGTTCTGTAGGAGCGATTCAAGGGTACGAATAAACTGCTCAATCTCTTGCTCAGAGTAGTTATCGATGTTACCAAGACTGGCAATCCGACGCTTTTTAACGGTTTTTCCCTCGCGATAGGACTCAACAATATGCATATACCTGTAGGTACGACCATCGGGGCGTTTTGTGGATACAACTTGTGCGAACACTGGGCTCACCACCGCTCATAATATTACCTACAATTATACAATATAAATACTTTTATAACAAGGAAAAAGTTATCCACTGTCCAAACACATTTTGACCTACATTTTTGAGCTCAAAACACAACTTATCAACAGAAAAACCGCGCAACGGCGCGGCTTCGGGATACTGATAACCTACTTTTCCACAGCTAAACTGTCAAAGATGAGTTTTATCTGTTGTCGGACTAATTGTTCTTTTTGGGGCAACCGCGGGTTTTTATTATTACGCAACTCACCCTCACGTCTATAAAGTCACAGGAAAAGGTGAGTTCCAAGCAAGTTTTACAGTTGGTAGCTTTAGCTTTACCAATCTGAATGAACAAACGGGCGGAAATGCAAACCTCGGTAGCACTTCCAGCTCTTCTGCAAACGCATATGTGGGCGCAGAATCCCATCTTCAAGGCATAATACATAACAATACTGCTCACACACTTTATATAACCAGTATCAAACTTGAATGTTTTGACAGTCAACATAAATTGTTAGGTAATGTTAAGAGCAACTCAGATCCAATAGTGTTAGCGCCTGATGGCCAGCATGAATTTAATATTACGGATAACTCTTCTGGAATTCCGTTTAGTTTTCATCAAGTGGCTAATGCAAGTGCATATGTGGAATATCACAAATAAAATTACTGGAGATAGGTAAGTAGGCCATTTTTCATACCTATACGTGGAGCGTTGAAATTGAATAAGGCAACGAGAGTAAGCTTTAGTCCCGTTGCCTTGTGAAGGTGGGGTTAAAATGAAAGGACATTTATATACAGCTGAGGAGTTGGTTAAACAGTTAAGGCCACAAAAACTAACGCAGAAACTATGGAGATATATGGATTTCACTAAATTTATCAATATGTTAAGTGAGCGTGCATTGTATTTCCCACGTGCAGACTTATTTAACGACCGCCGAGAAGGCCTTCCTCCTCCTCGAAGTTACCAACGAATCGAACAAGAATTAAGTACATTACCATCGCAAATAACCAAAGGGCACATGGAAGAATACCTCGAATATCACGAGAAGATTCGAAGATTGGCTTATGTCAGTTGTTGGCATATGAATGATGACGAATCTTTTTCCATGTGGCAAGCCTATGGCGCACGTGAAAACGGCATTGCAATACAGACTACATATAAGAATTTTGAAAAATGTTTTCAGCAGTATAATGGGGATTTTATACTAGGAAAAATGCTCTACTTGGATTATCAGACTGATGAAATCACGCCATCAAGTCATGTATTTCATTTCTTTCAAAAACGTAACTATTTTAGCTCTGAGAAAGAATTTCGTGCGGTATTGTTTAACATGAGAAAACAAGATGAATCCCTGGGATATCGCTGGACTGAAAATGGAGTCTACGTTCCAATTGACTTGCGCCGATTGATCAAAAATGTCTATATTCCACCATTAGCCCCAGACTGGTATTTCAACACAGTAGTTGCTACTCTAGCGAGATTTGGACTTAAAACGATACCAGTACAGAAATCAGGCATATAGAAATAAAACATTGGATGATATGTGGAAATACAATCATTAGAAATTTAAGTGAGGTGATGTGTGACGAAGAATAGTATATTTTCCACAATTCTCTTTGTTCTCCCAGGGATCTTAATGATGACAGTTGCTGATCACTTTGGAAAAGCTTCTGCAAAAAAGATGTCGGATTACGAAAAAACATTATTCGGAATTGCGTGGAGTGTCCCAATCATGCTGGTTGTCTGGCGCTTATACGTATGGATACTACGACCGCACGTGGGACTTCAGACATTTATACTCGGGCTGTCACCTAAGTATCATGCAATTTGGTATCTTGGAACGGCATCTATTGTTGCGTTGATAGCGGGATATATGTATGGGAAACTGGGTGTCTCACTTGTGGAGTTCCTGATTAATTTGTTACGTGGTAAAGACTCGTTTAGTTATTCCACATCGGTGTGGGAAACATTTTCCGGAAATCGTGAAGAAGCATTAATACGGGTTATTAACTTAGCAAATCCAACACAACCGTATTTAGGGACATTGGACCGCTGGTCTACTTCAACGGAATCTGAGAACGGGCTACTTCTAAAAAATACAGACGAGATGGTGCGACTGAACAAATATCTGCGTTACCCAATAAGAACGTACTACAATACAGCAACAAATACAGTATATGAGTATTTTACTTTGAATCAAGAAAAAGAAGCACTTAAAAAATTGCGGGCGGACAAAGGGTCATCTTAATCCGCCCATACTAATTCAATTGTCTTCTTGAGTATCACTCTCTGTGTCCAGCTCCCGAATTTGCTCCGAAATTCTGTCTGATTCCTCTGTATGCTTTCCCCGGCTTTTCTCAAAAGTGTCTTCGTGTTTCACTTTTCGTTTTTCATTTTCCCCAGGCATCATCATACCTCCCATAAAATAAAAAAACTTACAAACTTACAGTTTATAATACACGTTCTACTACATACTTTGTAAAAATTAAGGCTTAACTTAGTCTCACTCTCACCACACTACCAGCCCACTCCTACACTCAAGTCCGATATTGGCAGCAGCGTTATCGGTAAACAGTGAGCCCTCTTGAATATAGCGTAGCACCATTAAAACACTGTGGTGTCCTGTTTCCAAGGACGTCGCTATGGCACGGGAAGATTTTAAAACAGTGCCGATTAGTGCGAAACGTACACGCATTCGCAGAGTTGACTTTCTGGAATGGCTGGTACGGCTATCCGGATAACTGAGAGTAGATGTAGAGATGTAGCAAGGCACAAGTTTAATATTATATCACGAGGAAGCCGATTTGTTGTAGATAATCCCAGTAGTTGCAAAACGTTAAGTCATACCACTTGAACAGGAGGTGACGACATGCAAGCAGAGACTAAAGAAAGAGTGGTATTCAGCGAAGAGGTATCGGCTGTGTTCGTCAAGCGAAATGTTGACCACCTTGCTAACCGAATTATTGACCACCCTGAGTAGAACTGCTCCGGCTATGAATAGACTCTCGTAGCCAGTGTTGTCAAGTGTCGAGTTACTTGTTGTTAAAAAGAAAGAGCGTCTGTGCTTGCATCGGCTCGTTCCTGGGATACTGTATTGTTTTCACTCTTCTCACTAGAGCCCTTCTGCCATCCTCATTGTTCCACCCCCGACACAGTCATCTGTTGTCGACTCTGGCTCTCTCGAAATCTAAAAGATTCCCCCTCAAACAGTAGAATATGAGAGTGATGAGTAAGCCTGTCCAACAGCGCTGTTGTCAGCGTTGCATCATGGAAAACGTCTGTCCAGCGGGCGAATTCAAGGTTCGTTGTAATCAGAAGACTCCCCTTTTCATAGCGATGCGCACAGAATTGAAACAGCAATGGTCCGCCTTGTTCTAACGAAACGTACCCGAGTTCGTCCAAAATGACGAGGTCAAACTTGTCCCAAGTACGCAGGTATCGAGGCAATCTGTACTCAGACTCTGCCTGCAGAAGTTCTTGGATAAGCTGCATTACAGAGATGAATCGAACACGGTAGCCTGCTGTAATCGCAGCCATACCAAGCGCAATCGACATGTGCGTCTTGCCCGTTCCAGAACCACCCATGCAAACAACATTCTCTTTATCTCGAATAAACTGTCCCTCAGCGAGACCTACAATCTTTGCTTTAGGCAATGCTGGTATAGCTGAGAAGTCGAAATCCTGCAGCGTCTTTTGAGCGGGAAACTTGGCTTGCCGTGTGTAAGTTAGCAATCGGTTCTGTTGCCTGGATGTAGCTTCTTCGGAAAGGCAGGCTGAAAGAAATTGAAGGGCTGAGTGGTTCTTGTCTATCGCCTCTCTCGCTAATGCTGCATAGGCTTTACGCAGTCCTGGCATTTTCAGTTCCTTGCAGTGAATATCAATCATGGCGCTGTAAATTTCCTCACTCATTAGTGAATCACCCGTTTCGTCAGGGAATCGTATCGTGCAGGATTCTGTTTCATCGTCCGAAATTGTTTGAGTTCATCTGGCACCGTGAATACAGAGGCTGCGGCGTCCATAGGGAGGAGCTTGGCACGGATTTGATCGGCGGTGACGACATCTGGACCAATGTCTTCAATGGCACGCAATATGTCCTGGGGAGAAAACGTCCGATGTAGTTGTAGAATCGCAACAAAGTCTTTGTACCCATCCATACGGGTTGCTGTCATTCTACGACGGATACGTTGGTATACTTCTGGTAATTGACGGACAACAGCGGCGTGCGTGGCAGCATGGGGCTTGTAGGCTAAGACGGGGAGGTAATGGTCTAATTCCAGAAATGTCTCATTCCTATCGTGGCAACGGACGTGCGTGGCTACCACTCTCTCCCGGTCCAGCACTTCTATGCGCTCGGCGTATGCCATGAGCGTCAAAGTCTTGCCCACATAGATGCTGGGCACAGAATATCGATTGCGTTCAAAGTTTACGAGACAGAGTTTGTTTACAACCACAGGATGGGCTGTGGCACAACGATAAGGGTGTGTGGGAAGCGGGCGCAGTGCCAACTGTTCCTGCTCCCACTCAGACCAGCGCTTGTCTCGCTGTTTGGTGCACCAATCTAGAAGTTGGGCGTTCAGCGCATCTAAGTCCGGTACGTCTGGAACTGGGACGCAAGTGTTGCGACGAACATAACCGACGCTGTTTTCTACGCCTCCCTTTTCATGTGGCTCCCCGGGTCGGCAGAAGTCACTGTCAAAGAGGTAGTGTGCTCGTAGACTGGACAGAAGCTGATGTTCCTCTCTCAAAGGTCCCGCTAAGATCTTCGTGACTGCAGTCTTGGGATTGTCATAACGGACATCCCCAGGCACGCCCCCGAACCATTCAAAAGCCAAGCGATGCCCTTCTAAAAACGCTTCCAGTTTTTCTGTGTGAAAAGCATGAGCAAAAGGAACACCACTACTGCGCATCCGCATGACAAATATACAGACTTTCTTTGTCTCGTTGCCTAGTTTTATAACAACATGACCAAAGTCGACTTCCGCTAGTTCGCCCGCATCAGCTGTCAGTGGAATAAAGGCTTCTTTCTTCTTATTGCGGATACGAGCTACCCAGTGGCGGACGGTGGATTCAGCAGCAGTAAACTCCTCCGGATACTCCTCTTTAAGGCGTTCATGAATTCTGGCTGATGTATGCCGCTGCTTCTTTGGGACGCTAGGCGCTTCATCTTCACGCAGCCAAGTTTCAATGATTGGTAGCCATTGTTCCATCACCGGACGAGGACGAGGCTTCGTCAATGTGTACTGTGGAATCTCCGAATTTTTCAACATCTTACGCACCGTTTGGCGAGCAACTTTACAGCTCTTACTAATTTCCCGAATAGACCAACCCTCAACATAGTGCTTTTTCCTGATATACTCTTTATCGACCATCCCGTACATTCCTTTCCTCCTGTCCGCCTAACGTTACCCAACTACAGCGTACAGGAACTGGATTGAGGGGTGGTCAACTTTTTGGTTGTCAAGGTACCTCCACGTGGTCAACTTTTATATTAGCGAACACATCGGCCCTTATCATTCCGATCCTCCTCCGTGGATTAGCACGCAGGAGAAAGCGTCTGGCGCAGCAAGCGCGGGAGCAGAGGGAACAGGAGACTAGTAGCCGCATAGAATAAGTGCTTTGGTATCCTAGAAGGATTCGCTAAAATGGTTGGTCTGAGGGCCTCAATTTTATTCAGAGACATCAAGGAGTATATTGCCATTCTTACTCAGACCTCAAAATTGGGGGTTGATCAATTCTTCACCGCAAGTAGGTATCAAGCAGGTACTTGCAGACGTTACCTTCGCTATAATCCCCGCATTAATATGACATGGGAAAAGGCAGCGTGTATAGGTGTACGCTGCCTTAACCACAGTTACCGCAATATTTCTAAATGGAGGCAATGCAAGAATATCGAACTTCATGTAACCCGTCGATAATCTTCTGTGTGAAGAATTTACGAAAGGAGAATTGGAATGACTGAGTGTGAACGACTAGGCGTTCATTGCACCAACGAACCAAGCGAAGAAGCGCTAGATAATTTTTGGAAGATCGCAGCTCGTATCGCGATGAGATACGCAAAAGAGGAATTACAGCGTGAACGAGAGATGAAGCAAGAAGCCTAACAACTGCATAGGGTACGTGCTTCGGCACTACCCGAGGAAAAAGTTAGACAAGCCTATGTGAGAGGAGATGCAGTAATGAACGAACGCAGGATTGTAGCACGCGGTGGCAAATTTGTTGCAGATAGTCGGGAAGTTGCAAGAGTGACGGAAACGAGACACCACAACCTCATTGCAAAGATAGACGGCTTTGTAAAAGTCCTTGTTACTGACCTTAACTTTAAGGTGAGTGACTTCTTCCTCGAAACGAGTTACCAAGACACCACCGGACGTACCTTGAAGCGCTACGACATCACGCGCAAAGGTTGCGACATGGTTGCAAACAAGACGACCAGAGGGAAAGAGAGTTGCAACTCAAGCCTACGAGCAATGAGCTTTTCCCCGATTCTGGGGAGAAGTGATATGGCCATGTGGCTGAGACATTGGCGGTTCCGCTTTTTGCGTATTCGCGATGAGTCCAGCTTTGGATCCACCTGTTCTATTGCTTATGGAACTATTACCCATTTCGGTGGTCCCATTTATCGCAGGAACAAGAGAGAGTTGTGATTCCATCAGAAAACAATATCAGTGTAACATGACTGTAATAGAAGGTTCTTATACTCTAAATCAGTAAGTGAGTTCGCTCACATTTGACCCCCTTATGAAAATATATATTACGTTTACGCCGCCTTCATGGGCGGCTATTTTATTGGCGCAGCAGATAAGCAGGTTACAAAGGGTGATAACACTTCAGGTGAGTCCAGCTTTGGATCCTCCTCTTCTATCGTTGATGGAACTCTACGCAATTTGCGTATGGTCGCGAGGAGAGAATTTAACCGTGGACAAATTGACGATGGTTGCATCAAAAAAGGACCCGAAGGTCCCGTGATGCACAATATATGTCACTGGCCAAACTCCGCTTTAATCCGGCTTGTTGCACCTCTAATTCCATTAAAGAGAACAATGCCGGATAGGATTGCTGCAAACGCCATGATCATCTGCATCTTCTATCACGCCCCAATGTTCTGTTCTAGCAGACGCCCCACCTTCGCATACTGCCGCGATGACCACAGATGTCATCTCACCTATCCATGTAAGTCCCTTTTTGGAAGAATTAAGGATTAAAGAAGAGAGACCTACACTAGGTCTCTCTTTTGTACACAGTCACAGTGAAAATGTGTTGTTTACGATGAATATGACTATCGATAAAGGGTGATCTGACGGACTATGAGGTAGATCTAAGGCTATTTGTGGTGGAACCACGGTTATTTTCTGGATCGAATTTGGGATCTCCAGAAATATAGTCGGAGGTGATAAAAATGCACATTGTTATTAATGTGGCTTCTCTGACAATATTGTTTCACCACATCACTATTGTTGTGACGATTTGCAGACCATCCAAGAAGAAGTAATTAGCAATAATTGAACTGTTTGTTTTCCGCAAGTTAAAAATGCAGAGAAACGCGGCGTTAGAATTCCCAGTAATAAAACGCTATATCTATCTGTGCTAAGGAAGTTGCTTGAGATGGAGCCTCTGCGATCGTATATAGGTTGGAAGGACTCACGGCTTCAGAAACTCAGAGGCTATCACGCTCGCGCCTCCCTATCAAGCGCGCGTAAAATCGGGAAATACGCTGCCGCATTTCTCTGCAAATCATAAATGTTTTTTCTTCATGGGTGGATACGCAGGATTATGACATCGTTTGTAATCCTTTTGAGCACTTGTTTATCGGAGCCATACTCTCGATGGGATTTAATATTGCTCATTTAGGTGTAGGACTTGCAAAAGACCCCAATCCCTAGCGCAAAATCTTCTCCTTCTCATTCGCCTGCGTAAGTTGATCAGTCAACGGATCATCGTTACAAATCAAGGAAAATCGTCGTCACATTTGCGATATCCGGTATCGAACGCTTGTCCTATCAGGTGTAACCATCCAGGCGTCCTCTCGGCTAATGGACTCAATCTGCACTCTGCTTCTTTTCGCAAACTTCTGGATGGCCGCTTCAAGTTCTTCTGTTATCGGCAGCGTATAAACCGTTGGATCGCTGTAGACCTGGTAGAACGAGTAGCGCATAGGATTCCCTCTTTCACAAGCGCATGGTATCGCGTCCCAACAATAGCGCAATCTTTCTATTCCATTCAACTGCGTTCAATTGCATGTATAATGCAAAGGCTTTTAGGGTGGAGTAGAATAATGGATATTGTGGTAAAGGGTGTTTTAGACGTAGGAATATAGAGAGGGATAATGGCCTTTGAATAAAATTGTTATGGGAATAGTTGTTACTTGTACATTGGGTCTATCGTTGGGGCTGTCCGGTTGTGATCCTTTAAGTTCACAGGTATCTAAGACAACAGCCGCTAACCTCCCGGCCGGCTATAAAACAAAACCAATGGTCTCAAAGGATTTGGGAGGGCAGCTATTCCTTGGCGTGTTCCGTCCTTCCAAGGGAGGGAATGCAGACACATTGATCGCTGCAATTTACAAAAAAGGTAAAAAAGGTCCTAGTATCTTGTCGTCACAAGATTTACCTCAGACCGGTTTTTCAGACGGAACCCCAACTCTAAAAACATATAGTTTCAATGGGTTTAAAATGCCTGTTGTACTTTGTGCATTAGGGGGAATGGCCCCAAGCAATCCCTATTCTGCAGACGTTTTTGTTGACTCTAATGGACACGTGTTTTCAGATGGCTCATATACGATGGGCACCTATTCGGGGATGAAATCGATTAGTTCGAAAATGGCTAAAGCAGTTCAACCAATCAGTGACCCCGGTTCAATGCAAGGGATTGCGCTTTTTGACGGAACAAGCGCAAGGCTTCTTCGATACAGTCCTAAAAATCACTTAGCAATGACAGATTCGATTAAACAACAAAGCCAACTTATACCACTTGAAGAAAGTAACTCTCCTTACATAGAGGTCTCTTTAACTTTGAACGCCAACGGAGCTCCATCCTCGATATCGGATGTATTAGGGACTTTTCAAAATCAGTCCAAGGATCCAACTACAGGGCTGACAACCATTACAGTGAAATCAGGTACGTCTGTAGCCATTAATACCGAAAGTATGTTAAATGCTACGATTTATAACGATCTACAAGGCCCCGGGGGCATCAGCAATGTTGTAGGCAACAGGGCTGTAGGTAGATTTTTGCAGGGGCAATTCATAGCCGAAACAGATATTCAATCATCACTTAAAACAGGACCGCTTAAGCCTGGAGAATATCGATTCTTAGTAGAGAACAATAGGGATAGTTCATTTATACAATTTATCGTACATGTAGAATAATCGACACCATTCAATTGCATGAATCGGTTAACTTGTTTAACGCCCTAAAGAGCGTTAATTGAGACAAGGACGGATGCATGATGCAAAAGTACAGTTGGAAACTAGGGTTAGGAACATTCATCGTATTGGCCTCCTTTTTTTATTGGTACGACCATCGTCCTCAAAGATTCGAGCAGCGGTTTCTTAACTTTATCCCCAAAAATGAAATTGGTGCGCCTCACAACATGAAGTACCTTGTCGAACATGATGCGGGCGATGGAGGCTATTATAAGTCCAACGAACTACCTGGAAAAATCGTTGTCACACCAGGTTCGAACGGAAGTCACCTGATTAATTGGACGCTCCCTTCTCCCACCCTCGGGAAAATCACCTATAAATTCGAGCTTGAGAAAAATGGATTTCTTACCGCTAAAAACACATGGTCAAATCAACTCATGGGCAAGTATATTCCTTCTAGCGCTATTCCTACCAATTCCGCGTCCTAATCATGGTGTCTTCAATTTTGGACTGAAAAAATAAGATTGGGGAACCGCAATAGATTCAGTTTTTCCACTTCATGTATCATATGGTCAAGCACTGCACTGTGTGTACCTTATGTACTCCGATGTAACCGAAATCCTCATGAAATCGCACATCCGACTATTCCGACACCCCCTATGGGGGCGCGCAGCTTCTTGGTCATCCTTACTATTTGGACGGTCTTATGGAGGTTGCACGATGTTTAACAAGGTAAATAACATTGTAAAACAACCCGCATAAGCATATAGTTAATTATAAGGTAAATAACATTGTTTATAGAATGGAGAACAGCACATGCCACGTCCAAAGAAAGATGTTGCGGATCGTCGTGACAACCGAGTCACGGTTTATCTGTCAGATAGCGAACATGCAGCCTTGAAAGATGTTGCTGAACGCGAAGAACGCAGTATGACACAGGTGCTAACGCAGGCATTAAGAGATTGGCTGATGCGGCTCTTAGAACCGCCTGAGAGCCTTCGTAAAGCGCGCATGGAGAAGATTATGGAGGAACAATCGCTAACCGTACGCGGTTATATGTGTTCCCGTGGACATGTCTGGTGGGTTGATTGGATTGAACCTATGGATCCAAGACGGTGCCCAATGTGTGGCTCTCAGGAAAACCTTCGGAAGACATGGAGCGGAACTGTAAAACGTGGAATCTAAGTGGCGAAAGGGATGTGCAACGGCTGATTGAAATTAATGATGCATATCGGACAATTACGGAGAAAAGCGAATGAAAATACAGGGTTTCTCTAATGATTTAGGTGAATCTGAGAGCCAAAGGAGTTGCAGCATGGGCGGATATGGATCAGGATACCGAGGCAATAGTCGAAGGACAACAGGAGAGTGTCTCTCCATCGACGTGAACCGGTTTAATCGTGCGAACGTGTTACAGGACGGCATTGGCTTTGTTTGGGGGTGGAAGGCTCCACGCACACCAAAATTGACTGTCACAGTGAGTGGCGACGAATTGACGTTAGAATACGATACTCATATACGTGGCGTGAAGGAGTCTGTAAAGGAAACCGTCGCTATCAGTCATACCATTTGCAACTATGGAGGGGGCAGGCCGTGGTTCAAATGCCCTGGATGTTTTTCACGTGTAGGCAAACTGTATTTACATGATGGCGCATTTCGTTGTCGAGAATGCCACAACCTCACCTATCAAAGCTGCCAGGCCACGCACGACCCAACTAGAGAGACGATGGAAGGTGTCAAACGTATCCGGCGCAAGATGGGCGCGGAAGGAGATATGATTTATCCAAATGCACCGACACCCTGCAGACCAACAGGCATGCATACGAGTAAATATAATCGGTTGCGCCAGCAGCTGATGCAAGCTGAACAAACTTATCAGGATGCCTTTACCAATGGCGCTGAACGCATCCTAGGGATTTCATAAGGGAGGGTAAAGAACAGATGCATTTGGTACGGCGCCATGTGGCACGAAAGAAGAGACGCTATCGCACGTATCTGTACATTCGCCGGTCGGCATACAAACAGGTTCGAGTGTGTCCGGACATTCCGCTTGGACGTATGGATCGAAGAGAACCGAAGCGAACAGTGCAGATGTGGCTAGAGGATAGCGACAACCTACCGGATTCCCTACGTGGAAGATTGACGAGGGAGAACGTTTTGAACCTATACGCAGCAATTCTAAATAGTGAAAACTGGTCACTTCTTGATCGTTTTAATCCTCAGCGTACTCCAAAACAAGATCCACGAGTCGAATGGAGCGATACCAAATGAAATGTTCGAGGACGCAGGCTTGTAGAGGAAAACGGATAACTCTTTAGGAAAATGAGCAAATAAACCTGATTTGTATTCATATGGGTTATCATTATGGCATATAAAACGTTAGAACTTTGAATGCGGGGTGTTTACGATGGGGTGGTTGTATTTTGAGTTAGTAGATATGCTCGTTGTAATCTTTTTAATTTGGTTTGTTGTTCGTACGATAAAAAAGAATAGGATACCAGGGACTCCAGAGGAAAGGAGACAGAGGCAAGAAAAAGCTAAGGCTCAATTAAGAGTGATCGGCCACGATCTAAAATCCTCATTTCGAGACATGCTGGCACTTACGCCTGGATGGGTTAGATTGTACTATATAACAGGCCTTCCGAACGTGAAGAAGGGTTACATCAGGGTACAAAAGAGCACACGCCCTCAAACGATTGTGGTCGGCAGAAATGAAGTGAAAGTTACCGGCGTACAATGGGTCGAACAATCAAAAAGAAGTCTTGGTCGTGCAGCATTGGATGCCGGGTTCGGAGATTTAGTCGGAGATCTTCCTGGAGCCGTCGTCGGCGCGTTAATCGGTGGAAGACGCAGAAACAATTCAGTGTCGGTCATGACCACGGAATTGAACGGAATAGAGATGAGCGTCTATTTTAGGACAACACCCAAAGAGCATCAGAAGTTAGTCTCGTTGCTCTGATTCGTCTACCGAACCGAACGGAAAGAAACTGGCTGCCCCGGCATTGGAACCAGGGCAGTATGACCGTTACCCGTGTAACTGAAAGAAGACAATGAGAACGGATAGGATTGCGACGAGTAAGCTTAACAATTCATAGTTTGGTCGTTTCAAGTTTATAACCTCCTACTCAGAACAATGTTTCCTCCCCATATTCTTAATATTTGCGATAGCACCCCAGTTTAAACATCAATCGACAAAATGTGATATTTGATTTGATGTACGAAATAGAGAAATGTATATAAGATTAAAGAGCGTTCTTGTATGTTCTTGTGAGGAATGTCTATACTAGTAACACAAGAAACACACAAGGGGCTTATATTATGGCTGTGCAGTACGAAGGCTGGAGTATCGTCGCTCAATATCGAAAGTGTGGGAAACAAGGATGTAAGACCTGCTCAGAAGGTCCCGGGCATGGTCCTTATTACTATGGGACTAAAGTCATTGACGGTCGTCGGCGTAGCAAATATTTTGGTAAGACGCTTCCTACTGACGATAACTCACAAGACGACATACAAGATGTAGCTGTCCTGCAATCTAAGATACAGAGCTTGGAACGTGAGAAGGAGCAATTTCTAAGACAAGTTCGGGATTTAGAAGAAAGATTGTCTGCATATCAGAACCGGTCGAAGGTTAATCAACAGCACTCATCTGCAATTGATACTGTAGTACAAGTGGAGATGCCTGCATCTGTGCATTCTGTTAGTCATATAGAAATGAATGATAGTGGAGAATTGAGTCGGGATCAGATAGAGATGATATGGAATGAGGAATCATCACAGGTGGAAGCTACGCAGGAGGTGCTGAGCCAAGCACACAACAGTTACATTAATGGCCTGTTCAGGAACACACAAGATAAACATACAAGATTGAATCAGAGGGGTGGGAACCGTCCCTTTGTATGCCCATTTCGTTCTGGCGGCCGGGGTGGTCATCGTACGTTTGGAAATGCGGAGCGCCTAGTGAGAACTGCTGTACCGTGGTTAATTGAGAATGTATCGAAGCAGCAGGCCACGAAGTATGACATTGCGTCTCAAGCGGAGAGAAAGAGACAAGGGTATCGCAATCGTTATCAAGCTATGCCGTTAAACCAATTGCAGGCCCTACAAGATAAAATGCGTAGGTCTGTAGAATCTGGAAATGCTGTCGGTTGGACTATGAGTCTGTCGGAACTTGAGCAGCAGCTGAAGATGATTGAGAAAGTGATTGCCGAGAAATCTTAAGAGAACACCTGTTCAATGGCCTTTTCTAATTCTGCTTGTGTGGGCTTACTATATCGACGCGTTACGTTGATGTCGCTATGTCCGGCCAATTCAGCCACGGTAGAAATATCAACTCCGGAACCAACCAAGTCATGGCAGAACGTGTGACGCAGCTGATGAGGATGTACACCATGTTTAGATAGCATGTACTGGACTGTACGCACACTAATACGTTTACGCTCGTTGGACATAAATAACGCGGTATTCTTATCTCCCCGAGATTCTAAGTACTTGGATAAGTGATGACGTGCCTCAGCTGATAGTGGCACTTTACGAGCAATATTACCCTTACCATGCCGAACAATTACCTGGCCGCTACGTTCGTGTATCTCGACATCCTCAACGTCTAACGCGCAGAGTTCGGAAATTCGCAGGCCGGTATGAAGCAACATGTATGCAATGGATATATTCCGAAGGTTACCGTCTCGTTCTATCTCCCTCAGTAGGCGGTTCTTGTCATTACGCTCTAGAGACTTTGGGGCGACATTGTTCTGCTTTCTGAATTCCGGAACACGGATGTTCTCAATGATGTCTGAACGCTTGAGGAATCGCGCAAATACACTGAGGGCCGCAAAGGTTTTCTGTATGGTCGAAGCACTCCGGCCAATTGAGTCCAGGTGATTTATGTAAGACTGGATGTCATGTCTCGTTAGGTTGTTAATGTCGCCTTCGTTTTGCAGCAGCCATTCATTGAATTTACAGAGGGTGTTTGTGTATGTCTTGGCTGTCAATTCACTTCTGCCTTTCTCGATCTGTTCCTCTCGAAAACGGTCAACGACTTCTACGCAATAATTTTTCAAGGTTATCGCCCCTCAAATACTGCCTTTTCATAATGGGGTACCGCCGACATTTTAACGAAAATATACGCTAAGACATTTATTGGAACGTGAATGCAAGCTTTTCCTACTCTAAGAGTTCCCTGAAACATGAAGAAACACGGTATATATACACCGCGTTCCGCATATTCATTCGTATTTGTGTGACGGCCGATCTTGCGCTAACGCCCCCTTATGCGCAATAAATTTTCTAATGAATTTTAAGCTAACAACAGTAGGGTGCTGAACTGGCGTCTCGGTATCATGCTAATTTCTGCACCCAGTTCCGAGTTCTGCGATACCACAAGAACAATCCTGCACGGAGTGCATTGTCGCATGCGATGCTTACCCACACAGCGGGTAAGCCAAATCCTAAACGCCAGGCGAAAACGTAAACCCCGAGTGTTCGAATCACCCAAATACCTATCATTGTGGTTATCATCGGGAACCTACTGTTTCCGCCAGCTTGAATTGCAGAAGTGTCGACCAAAACAGCAGCCAGGAATGGCTGGGAGAAGATATCGATTGCCAGGATGATAAACAACAGATGAATGACGTGTTGATTATGAGTAAACAGCAGTCCAATCCACGGGCTGAATAGACATAACAAGATCGCCACTGCCGTCATGGAAACTGCTGATTCGATATAGCTCCAACGGCGATATATCCTGACATCCGATTCATTGCCGCCTCCGATCGCTTGCCCAATCGTAGCGGTTGCCGCTACCGCGAATCCATTTCCGATAGTGAAACCAAATGTGGTGAGCGTGCCAGCGATGTTATGTGTTGCATAGACGTCAACACCCATGCGCACGATGAGACCGAAATAAACAACTTGACCAAGACGCATGGATAGACGTTCTAATGCGGCGGGCACGGCGAACTTGATCATGCTCCAACTCAATGATCCCGAGAGCGTCAAGTCGGACCCATGCAATGTGAGTGCTTCCACGCGCCGCGACTTAACCCATAGGCGAATCAGTGCATACAAGCGAGCAATCACCATCGCGATGGCTGCTCCCTCAAGTCCCAAACCATGGAAGGACCCAACTCCGAAAATCAACACGTAATCGAGGATGACGTGCAAGACGTTCATCTCCAGTCCCACACGAAGTGGAACTTTCGTTAGACCAAGAGCCCGAAACGCAGCAGATTGAGCAGTAAAAAATGCAATTAAGGGTGAGATCCCGAGAACAATCATGAAATATGGTAGCGCCGTCGCTTGCAACGTCCCTCGCGTACCCATGATATGTAAGAGTGGTATCGCGAACAAAAACGAAATCACGGATACAATGAGTCCGATGATTAACGCGATAACAAATCCGTGCCATATCACTGAACGACCACGTTCAAGATTCTTCGCACCAACGGCGCGCGATAGGTACACGGAAAGTGCTGCCGAGACGGCCGTAAATACTCCGATGTACTTGGCACTGTAGACGTTGGTCACGCCAACGGCGTCAATGGAAATTAGTCCTAATTTGGCAATGAAGAACGTATCGACTACCCCTAGTAAATTCTGCAGATACGATTCACAAATAGCAGGCAGTGCGATTTGGAACACCCGCTGGGCTTGTCGCGGAATTGTCGTGACAACACTCAATTCCATCTTCCTTTCCATGTATCAACACAGTCATCTCTTGACGAGCATAACCAATACACCTGCCAAGCACACTACAGCACCAATCCATTCAGTGATCAGGCGTGCGTTTGTCAACAAACCATCCCCAAAACACAGCCATTGCTATAAATATCCCGCCATAAGCGGCGTACGTCTTTCCAAATGAAAATTCTTGGCGAGTAGCATACCATACAAAATCATGGCAAGAGCGCCAATGGTTTGCACGATAAGTATGTCGGTACGGTGTATACAAAATGGAAATGTTCCGCATGGGAGTAGAGATTCTGGGGTGACGAAAATGAGAATAATACGGATAGTAATGGAGACCATGATGATTCACAATGAGAGGCGTCATTATGAGTTCGTCAGACAAGTGGGTGTTCATGGATGACTCGGACACAACGCTTGATTTTTCTTGGTGTACATTTCGGATGGATAACCCTTTGGATAACTGCGATTGACCTTAGGGGAAAAATCTCAGAACGTACTTTTGACATCCTGCTTGGCGCTTCCGCTGGGGTCGCTGTTTTATCCACCATTTTTATGCTGGTAGTGATGTTCGGAAACCGAAAAAGGTAAGTTGACGATACGCAAACCCTTGCGCCTCATAACATTACAAACGGGCTCACACCCAGCAAGGACCAGGTGTGAGCCCACATCGTATATTGCATTCGGTTGTGCCGCTCACGCACTGGTTAACCTCCAATGGATAGTTGAACAATCTTTACGACAAGCATAATGACTGCTATCACCAGATAACCACGAAGGGTCGCCATGGCGAGCTTTTGTGTCGGAGACCATATTACCTTCGGCAGTTTGCCAAGCGGAGGCATTCGCCAAGTGTGCCGGTCTTCTTCTCCGTACATCGGTTTGACTGGTGAACGCCTCCGATACCATACTAGGCCAGCTGCCACAAGCCCAACGAATAGTACGCCAGCTGAAACAAGGCTTAATACCTGGACGTTGACACTCGGAAAGAACGTTGCAATGGCTAAAATCAACGAAAGTACAACCAACACACCGACAATTACACTACCGATGATATTCAACCACGGACGATTAACCCAAGGTCCTAAAACAGCTTTGTCATTGCACAGAAGTAACAAAAACACGGTCGCGCTTGGGAGCAGAATGCCTGCCAAAGCTTGTACTCCAGTTGTGATAAGCCCAAGCGGAGCATGTGGGATGACGACGATGCCAGCGGAAACCAAAATGATGATGCCGTACACCACGTAAAAGCTCCAGCCTTCCTTGATGTTCCGGTGCAATGAATGTTTTGTACCAAACACATCACCAAACGCATACGAAGTCGATAGGGTAACTGCCGCAGCGCCAATCAAGGATGCATTCAGCAAAATGATTGCAAACAAATCACCGGCCACCACTCCAACATGCAGCGACAATCCAGCAATCACAGTGCCGGCATTCACAAATTGTCCAGCCAGGGTGGTTCCCTGGAATGCAAATGCAGTCGTTACGATGAGTGCAGTTGCTGCAACCACCACAACAACAGAACCAATTACTGTATCGAACCGCTCATAAGACAACCACCGGGGTGTCAGCCTCTTGTCGATCACGTTTGATTGCTGAAAAAACAACTGCCACGGTGCCACTGTCGTCCCCACCATACCAATGATGAGAAGCAGTGCGTCCGAGGTGAACCCACCATGCACTCCCGGTTGCAAAAAACCTGTAACTACTGGGCGAGCAGTTGGATGGGTCATGAGTACAAGAGGTATGACCAGAAAATTGGCGATAACCATCACATACATAAATCGCTCCCAGCGGCGAAAACTACCGGTAGCCGTCATGCCAATGAGGGGTCTGTGTAGCAATGGAACAGAAAACCGGAATAAGCGATCCAGTTTATGTATGTTTGCTAATGGGTTGTTCTTCCGTAACATCTCGGTCTTACCGTAAATTTCATCAACAGAACATTAAATAGTCGCAATCCTCCGTTTTCCAGGAGTAACTAAGGTGTCATGTACTCCTGAAGCAAGTTTGCAATTGACACCGAAATCCCCAACTCTGGATACCTGCACAAATCGCATCTACTTCTTGTGCTTTCTATGCCTTTCGTTTTACCTCAAAGAAAATGTGTATTTATTCCTTCATTGGATAATAATAATCACACAATAAGGTCATCCGCATGGGACGGCGAGAAAAATGTTGGCATGGCTTCTGTTTTCTGCGAGTGCCATGAGCAGCTTGGTATTTGCTCATATTTCCAAGCGTATGCAAGAGGCCGTTCGAACGGACCCGCATTATTCATGGTTGATTTTGATTGTTTTGTTTGCAGGACTTATAGACATTTATATCACCTTGGCCGCAGTTAAGGCCCTTGTTGACCACCTATACATGGTTAAACAGAGCATTCACTAAGAATTTTCACACATGAAAGCCGGGAGTTGCCGACTTGACGAAGCGAATCATCCTCTAATCTTACTGTTGAATCCGACGAGGGGTTGCCATGAGAAGAAAAACCACTTGGTTACAGTTTCGTAGTAAATCCAAAAGACGATCGTTGAGAAAGCAGCTACAGGACATCTCGTTTTGGAATGTATCTGATGATCCGGCAGAGATTCCTTCTGAGTTGCAAGAGTCCTTGGCATTGATTCAAGACGAATGGGCAAAGTGTGCAGATGTGCAGTATCAGCACTTGCATGTTCAGGGAGTACCTGTGTGTCTGGTGTTTATCAGCAACTTAATCGATCAGGAGACTGCTCAGCGCACTCTGATGGAACCCTTAACACGATATGAACAAGGCAAAGTTACCTTACCTGCATTGAAGGACACCTTGAACGCCCTGATGACGGAAGAGACCTCTCAAATCTCTGCGATTCATCAGGCCATTGCCCAGGGAAAAGTCGTGGCTTTGGTGGATGGGCAATCGGGAGCCTTGCTGGTGGATGTCAACAAATTCCCCGCACGTGCAATTGAGACTTCTCAAAACGAACCCACCATCCAGGGACCCCAGGAGGCATTTATTGAAAGCTTGCAAACGAACTTGGCGCTCGTTCGCAAACGTCTGCGGACTTCGAAACTCAAAATTGAAACCCTGCCGGTGGGGACAAAAACCAATGTACAGTTGGCGTTGCTGTACGTGGAGGGCATTGTCAAACCCGGCCTCGTTGAGGAAGCCCATCAGCGTCTACAGCGGATTCAAATCGATGGTATCATCTCCGCCAATGAAATTCGGG
Organism: Alicyclobacillus sp. SO9; assembly: GCF_016406125.1. Taxonomy (NCBI): domain Bacteria; kingdom Bacillati; phylum Bacillota; class Bacilli; order Caryophanales; family Alicyclobacillaceae; genus Alicyclobacillus; species Alicyclobacillus sp. SO9. The sequence continues at coordinate 72,093 of NZ_CP066340.1, forward strand.
AAATGATTGGTGATGCACCGTTTTCACCCTTTCGATTGACGGAGGTTACAGAACGGCCGGACCGTACGGTAGCGGGGTTGTTACAGGGGAGAATTTGTTTTTTGATCGATGGAACGCCCACGGCTATCTCGGTACCCGTGGTTTTTGTAGGTGGGTTGATTTCTGCAGAAGACTATTACGGACACTTCATGACGGCCCTGCCTCTACGGATTCTTCGTCATGCCATGTACTGGTCATCTTTGTTGCTTCCGTCACTCTATATAGCATTACTTTCGTATAATCAAGACCTCGTTCCAACTCCGTTGCTCATTAGTTTGGAGGCCCAGCACGAAGGAATTCCTTTCCCGACCATCGTCGAGGCGATAGGCATGCAAACTACCTTTGAGGCTCTCCGGGAAGCGGGTCTACGTCTGCCGCGAGCGGTCGGACAATCTGTGAGTATCGTTGGCACGCTCATTATCGGGGATGCGGCAGTCAATGCGAGTATTGTTTCTCCTGGCATGGTGATTGTTGTGGCAGCTGCGGGCGTGGCATCTTATACGACTCCATCGCAGGATTTGGTCAATACAAACCGCATTCTTCAATATCCGTTTATGATCGTGGCGTCGCTGTTGGGTTTATACGGCATCGTCGCATTAGGATTAGTCCTCGTCATCCACATGGTTTCCTTACGGTCATTTGGTGTTCCGTACATGGCACCACTTGCCCCATTTTCATGGCCAGAGATGCGTGACACCTTCATCCGAGCGCCCTGGTGGGCCATGAACCAGCGTCCACAGTTTTACGAATCCGTCAATTCGACACGAAACCGAGCTCCTAAACCATCCCCTCCTTCCAGGGATTCGACATGACGATGGGACAACACACTCGGTGGATCGTTTCGGCTTTGTTGATGGGGATATTGCTCGGAGTACCTGGATGTAAAGACCTGCGAGAAGTCGATGATCTCAATATCGTGTTAGCCGTCGGTATCGACGAAACACAGGATCAACGGATTCGAGTCACCACAGAAATCGTGGATCCAGCGAATAGTCGTGGACCAAGCTCAGGTGCGGGTACGGGCAAGCGAGATGAAGCTACAATTACACGCCAACAAACCGGAAGTACCATCGAAGAGGCGGTCGGGCTATTGGATGAAGAAGTCCCAAGAAAGTTGTTTTTGGCCCATAATTCCGTGATTATATTCGGACATAACTATGCCACACACGGGATCGATCGCGCTCTGGATTATTTAGAGCGGAATCGGAGTTATCGGCGCAATCAATTGTTTGTGGTCACCGATGGTACCGCATCCGATTTGATGACGTCTTCGGTCACACCAGAGTTCTATCATGCAACGGCTATGCGTTCCCTAGTCGAACAAGGAATGCACAAATCCACTGCGGTGAACAGTACACAATTAAGTTTCATGAAACAATACCTGCGTCCTTCACACACTCCAGCGATGGCTCGTCTGGAGACGGCCAAAAACGGCATTGTTCCGGAAGGCATTGGGCTCTTTGATGGAGGTCAGTATAAAGATTATTTGACATCTGCAGAAGTTCCGGCATTGTTGCGGTTTATGCAGGACACTCAGCAAACTGAAATCACAATCCCTTGCACAAATAAAGAGACGCCACAAGGAGATATGAGTCAGACCTATCGCATCCTACACACTCATACGAACGTGACCCCGCAAGTTCACGGCAATGAGATCAGGTTTTTCGTGAATGTTCGTGGACAAGCAGAAATTTCACGGTTATGTCCTGGGAGTAAACCGACGCCTCAAACCTATTCAAAATGGGAGATCCAACTTGATCACACGCTTCAGGAACAGATGCAGCGCGTATTCACGCGGCTCCAGAAAGACGATGTGGACTCTGTCCACTTCTCCGATGTCCTCTATAAGAGAAATCCGATCCTCTGGCAACAAATGGCTCACCAGTGGAAGGAACTTTTTCCGCATATTCAAGTGACCTATGACGTTCAGGTCCAGCTGTTACGTCACGGTCTGGCTTCCAAATCTCCGGATGTGGAGTACTCTCCAGAAGGACTCCCTCCTCATGCTGGACGGGAAGGGGTTGCTCCTTGATTTGGGTTGCACTGTTTTTTTCAAGCATCCTGGTGGTCCATGGGTTTCGTCAGAAGGTGACATGGAGAGAATGGATTGTGAACGTACCGGCATTCATATTTGCTCTGCTCGGTTCGGGCATCGTGAGTTTCAATATTTGGCCGAAGATCAACCTTCTTTGGGGGATACAATGGCTTTTTGAACCCATCACGAAGTGGCTGTACTCGATTTTGTAATATGGTGGTGCTTGATGGAGACACAAATATCACGACTGCAATTGATGTATTTAATGATATGGGTCATATTGGGGACTGGAATTGTCCTTTTACCCCTTGCCATCGCTCAATTTACCATTCAGGACGGCTGGATGGTTCCTCTTTTCTTTTTTGGCGGCACGATAGTCGCCGCGATCGTATGCGTCGTGTTTATCCGGACGTTTCCCAATCAATCACTTGCTAATGGGCTCGAAACCGCCTTTGGCCCTTGGCTTGGTCGGTTAATAGGGGTTTGGATGATAATTTTCTTTTTCGTTTTCTCGGCCATGTTGCTTCGGGAACTTACGGTATTTGTGGAAGTCACGAGTCTTCCCAAAACTCCGGCGTACCTGATTTCTGCGACTATCCTGGTTCCAATTGCGTACGGGGTTTTTCAAGGTGTTGAGGTAGTGGGACGATTGGCAGAATTTCTCACACCAGTAGCCTTAATGATTGGCGTGATTTTGGTTGTATTGTCCTTCCAAAATGCAGACTTTTCCCAAATCCAACCTGTGTTGGCCCATGGCTGGACCCCAGTACTTCGAGCATCTGTGTTGCCCGCCACATCGTTCGCGTTTGAATTGATTGGCGTTTTACAATTTGTGAAATCGATCAAAGGTGGAAAAACACTTGGGCGGGACCTGTTGTACGTGGGGGCATCTTTGACCGTATTTGGAGTATTGGTTGAGATGTTGATAATTTCAGTGCTGGGTCCATCGATAACCTATTTGTCCTTACCTGTGGCCGAGGTCATTCGGGGAATCCGTATCGGCGAATTCATACAAAGGTTCGACACCATTTACGTAATGGGCGTAATCGCTACGATGGTCTTAAAAATTTCCGTGTTTCTATATGCCATGTCTTCAGCCATGCAGGATACCTTTCGACTTTCCACCTTCAGAAATGTAGTTTGGCCGAATGGAATCGCCATCTGGACAGCCAGCATTTTATTCTTTCACAATTCGCCCGACCTGCATGAGTTTATGGTCTATGTGACACCGGCATATTTTAGTTTCACTTTGGTCCTCATGCCAATATTCGCCGTTCTGACATTTCGGTTGAAAAAAGTATTCGGTTCCCAATGACCGAGTTCATGGATTCACACATACACGCTAAGCTTATTCTAATAATACTATTTATTCGAATTAAAAGACCTGATATACTTCTAATAATGCGGCGAAATTGCTGGGGTAAGGCGTTGAATCCACTTCCAATAATAAGAACCGTCTGGAGACCTGATTAGATGGCACATATAAACTCGGTACTTGAGGGTTATCTTCCTTGGTTGAATCGGCAACCTTTTTCACCAAATACTCGAATTGCGTACCGTCGATGGGTTGAACAATTTGTACGTTACTTGAATGCATATCCGGCTGTATACGGAGATCCGCTTGGTGAATCATCCGCTCGTGACTACGCGGTGCGGGATTTTAAGTCTCATCTGAAGACGATACACCATGCCAAGCCAGCTTCCGTGAATCTTGCTCTCGCTGCTCTTGACCACTTCTATGCTCGATATCTTCAGATGGGGAGTCCCCAGGTAGAGCGAGAGGAACTGCCGAATCAAGCACCACGGGCGCTTTCTCCCGAAGAACAAAGACGCTTCTTACGAGCGGTTGAACGTCAACCGAATACTCGAGACCAAGCAATCGGGACGCTTCTCTTTTATACCGCCCTACGTATCAGTGAGTGCGTACAACTCAATGTAGATGACGTTATGATCTCGGAACGTAAAGGGCAAGTAACGGTTCGAATGGGAAAAGGAAATCGATATCGGGAAGTTCCTCTGAACGCTTCGGTTCGATCATCCTTGCAGGCGTGGCTAGATGATCGCCACATTCAGTTTCCGGGTACAGCAGAGTCGGCTTTGTTCCTCACTCGACGTGGGAACCGCTGCTCGATTCGCTCTGTCGATTTAGTAATTCGAAAAATCGCACAAGACGCTGGACTCACATTGTCTGCTCACACGCTTCGGCATACTTGCCTGACCAATTTGGTACGTAATGGTCACGACCTTGTGATGGTGGCTGAACTTGCAGGCCACAAGCGACTGGATACAACGCGGCGATATAGCCTACCGAGTGACGAGGACCGCGCAATGGCAATGGAAGGCCTCAAAATGGAGGTGTAACTCCTGACTCCAGGGAGGAAAACGTGCCTGTAGATTTCCTTACTCCAGAACAAGAGCGCCGATACGGTCGAATGATTGAAGAGCCAACACCGGAACAACTGGCTCGTTACTTTTGGCTAGATGACCGCGATCACCATCTTGTCACACAACATCGAGGTTCCCATAATCAACTGGGGTTTGCTATCCAACTCGGTACCGTCAGATTTTTAGGGACCTTTTTAACCGATCCCACGGATGTCCCAATATCCGTTGTAAGGTATGTCGCAAGTCAACTGCAAATGGCCAATACTCGTGTTTTCGAGCGTTATCGTGGTTCGGAGAGTCGGTGGGATCACACAGCGGAAATTCGAAAGGCATATGGATATCGCGATTTCCCAGACCAGCCGCATCACTTCGAATTCGTGAGATGGTTGTACCACCACGCTTGGTTGACTGCAGAACGGCCCAGCGTGTTATTTGATTTAGCCACGGCCAGGTGTGTAGAAAAGAAAGTTTTATTGCCTGGTGTAACGATACTTGCACGGCTGATTGCCCAGATCCGTGACCGCGTGGCCACCCGGCTCTGGCGCCTCTTGGCCCAGGTTCCAAACTACTCTGAGCGTAATCGACTAGAGCAGTTGTTGACTGCGAAAGTTTCCTCTCGACAAACCGAATTAGACCATCTTCGCCGTCCACCAACAAACCTTACGGCGAAAGGGATGTTGGAAGGGTTAGAACGCTTGGCAGTCGTCCGTTCTTACGGAGGTACGACTTGGGATTTGTCGCACATTCCTGTAGGACGACTGCACACCCTCGCCCGTTTTGCGGCTGCAGCCAGGGCACAGGCGATATCCCGGATGTCTTTGGAACGACAACTGGCCACTTTAGTCGCGTTTGCCAACGTTTTTGCGATTACGGCTCAGGACGATTTGCTGGAGTTGTTTGATCGACTTATGACTGAACTTTTAGCCAAGACCCAGCAAGAGGGGAAGCGGGCCCGGCTCCGAACGATCCGCGATCTGGATGCGGCCGCACGTCAGTTACGGGAAGCCTGTGTAATCCTCCTAAACGATCAGACACCGGATGCCAAGCTTCGGGCAACGATTTTTGCTCGGGTATCTGCTGAGGTACTGACAGACTCCATTCAAACCATCGATGCCCTAACGCGCCGGCCAGAGGAAAATGTGTACTTTACGCAGTTGTTTAGCCATTACAACGGGATTCGTCGGTTTTTACCCCAGATGTTTCGGATGATTCATTTCGAGGCGAATTCATCTGCAAAGCCAGTTTTAGACGCCTGGCGATTCTTACGTGACTATGAGGGGGCGAAGAAGATCCCTTGGACACAGGCACCCGTCACCGGAATGACAACTTCTTGGCAGCAGGTAGTCTATGACGAGAATGATCAGATTCAGCAACGGGCCTATACGTTCTGGGTACTCATTCGCATCCATGAAGCTCTGCGCCACCACGACATCTTCGTTATCCGAGTGAGCGATACAATGACCAAGGCACAACTTCTCCCAGGGACAGGCTTGGGAAGCAGTGCGTCCACAAGTTTACGCACGTTGGATCGAACTATAGATGCTGGAGCAGGAAGTCCGAGAACTCGGGAGAAGTTGAACACCGCGTATCAACAAACCGCCGAACGTTGCCTGAGAATACAGATGTCCGTATGGAGAACATTCAGGGGAGAGCCGGTTGTTTTGACCGCTTTGGACAAATTGGAGGAACCTCCTTCTCTGCAAACACTTCGGTCACAAATTCAATCCCTACTACCCCGGATTGACTTGCCGGAATTGTTGCTTGAAGTCAATACCTGGACCGGATTTGCAGATGCTTTACCCACTTAGTGAAGGTGGGTCGAGGGTACAGGACCTGACGACTAGCGTTGTGCGGTGCTGATTGCCGAGGCATGTAACATCGGACTGGAACCGGTCGTCCAATTGGGTGTCCCGCTTGACTCGGGATCGATTGACTTGGTTGAGCAAAACTATTTTCGAGCTGAAACGCTCACACAAGCGAACAATAAACTCGTGGAATATCAAAGCGGCCTGCAGTTGGCGACGACATGGGGTACCGGCGAAGTTGCATCTGCCGATGGGCTTCGATTTGTAACACCGGGTTCGGACGATTCACGCGGGTCCCAATCCCAAATACTTTGGTGCCGGCGTGGCGTGACATATTACAACTTCGCTAGCGACCAGTTTACAGGGTTGAATGGCATCGTCATTCCTGGAACAATTCGGATTCGCTGTATCTGCTAGATCTATTATTAGGACAACAAACGGTCCTACAGCCCCAAGAAATCATGACGGATACCGCTGGGTACAGTGACATTATCTTTGGACTGTTTGGCCTTTTGGGGTATCAATTTAGTCCGCGCTTAGCTGACATTGGAGAATCAAGATTTGGCGGCTTGATCCCGTGCCAACTATGGGCCACTCAATGATTTGGCTCGCCACCGTTTACACCCGGAGCGCATTGTTCAGAACTGGAACGATATGCTACGTGTCGCCGGTTCCTTGAAACTTGGAACTGTCACCGCCTCTCGATTGATTCGAACTCTTCAACGTGACGGCCGACCGACAACTTTAGGGAAAGCGATTGGGGAATACGGGCGGATTTACAAGACAATTTACCTGCTCAATTACTTGAATGATCCCGGATATCGGCGACGGATATTGACGCAGCTCAATCGCGGAGAAAGTCGTCACAGCCTAGCTCGGGCTGTTTGCTATGGCAAGCGTGGAGAGCTTCATCAGCGATACAAGGAAGGCCAGGAGGATCAACTCGGCGCACTCGGATTCGTCGTGAATGCGATTGTTCTTTGGAATACCCGGTATATGAGTGCGGCCTTGCAAAATTTGCGAGTACAAGGTCAAATGATGGACCTTACTGATATAAAACGGCTTTCTCCCGTGGGACACGACCACATTAACATGGTGGGCCGATACTCGTTTACCTTACCAGAAGAAATTGCACATGGTGATTTACGACCGTTAAATCGAGGGAGTGCAGATTCTTTCTGATGGCGTTACATAAACTGGATCGCTTATTCCGGTTTTCTGTTCCATTGCTACACAGACCCTGGTTTGCACGATAAGTATGTCGGTACGGTGTATACAAAATGGAAATGTTCCGCATGGGAGTAGAGATTCTGGGTGACGAAAATGAGAATAATACGGATAGTAATGGAGACCATGATGATTCACAATGAGAGGCGTCATTATGAGTTCGTCAGACAAGTGGGTGTTCATGGATGACTCGGACACAACGCTTGATTTTTCTTGGTGTACATTTCGGATGGATAACCCTTTGGATAACTGCGATTGACCTTAGGGGAAAAATCTCAGAACGTACTTTGACATCCTGCTTGGCGCTTCCGCTGGGGTCGCTGTTTTATCCACCATTTTTATGCTGTAGTGATGTTCGGAAACCGAAAAAGGTAAGTTGACGATACGCAAACCCTTGCGCCTCATAACATTACAAACGGGCTCACACCCAGCAAGGACCAGGTGTGAGCCCACATCGTATATTGCATTCGGTTGTGCCGCTCACGCACTGGTTAACCTCCAATGGATAGTTGAACAATCTTTACGACAAGCATAATGACTGCTATCACCAGATAACCACGAAGGGTCGCCATGGCGAGCTTTTGTGTCGGAGACCATATTACCTTCGGCAGTTTGCCAAGCGGAGGCATTCGCCAAGTGTGCCGGTCTTCTTCTCCGTACATCGGTTTGACTGGTGAACGCCTCCGATACCATACTAGGCCAGCTGCCACAAGCCCAACGAATAGTACGCCAGCTGAAACAAGGCTTAATACCTGGACGTTGACACTCGGAAAGAACGTTGCAATGGCTAAAATCAACGAAAGTACAACCAACACACCGACAATTACACTACCGATGATATTCAACCACGGACGATTAACCCAAGGTCCTAAAACAGCTTTGTCATTGCACAGAAGTAACAAAAACACGGTCGCGCTTGGGAGCAGAATGCCTGCCAAAGCTTGTACTCCAGTTGTGATAAGCCCAAGCGGAGCATGTGGGATGACGACGATGCCAGCGGAAACCAAAATGATGATGCCGTACACCACGTAAAAGCTCCAGCCTTCCTTGATGTTCCGGTGCAATGAATGTTTTGTACCAAACACATCACCAAACGCATACGAAGTCGATAGGGTAACTGCCGCAGCGCCAATCAAGGATGCATTCAGCAAAATGATTGCAAACAAATCACCGGCCACCACTCCAACATGCAGCGACAATCCAGCAATCACAGTGCCGGCATTCACAAATTGTCCAGCCAGGGTGGTTCCCTGGAATGCAAATGCAGTCGTTACGATGAGTGCAGTTGCTGCAACCACCACAACAACAGAACCAATTACTGTATCGAACCGCTCATAAGACAACCACCGGGGTGTCAGCCTCTTGTCGATCACGTTTGATTGCTGAAAAAACAACTGCCACGGTGCCACTGTCGTCCCCACCATACCAATGATGAGAAGCAGTGCGTCCGAGGTGAACCCACCATGCACTCCCGTTGCAAAAAACCTGTAACTACTGGGCGAGCAGTTGGATGGGTCATGAGTACAAGAGGTATGACCAGAAAATTGGCGATAACCATCACATACATAAATCGCTCCCAGCGGCGAAAACTACCGGTAGCCGTCATGCCAATGAGTAAAATGGATGCAAGTGCAACTGAAACCCAAGGCTTAACGCCGAAATGGGACATCGCCATTCGGATACCGATAAATTCTGTAACAATGGTGAGGACGTTCAGGATGAACAAGTCACCAACTGAGAAGGCTCCCCAGAACTTCCCGAACCGCTCAAAAATCAACCTGGCATGGCCAACTCCAGTTACTAGACCAAGACGAACCACCATTTCTTGATTCACAATCAGCACCGGTACCAGAAGCAGTAACACCCAGAGAAGGCTTGTGCCAAAGTTTTGCCCTGCTTGAGCGTAGGTCGCCACGCCGCCTGCGTCATTGTCACCAACCATCACGATGAGTCCAGGACCCATGATGGCGAGCAGGGTCAGTATACGGGACCGCCAGCTCTTACGAGTTACATTATCGTCAACACGCACTGTACCAAGTGCGCCTTTGATGTCACCAATATGCTGGCTGTCCAGTATAGCCGTGTCTTGAATTGCCAAATTTGTGCGCATTGTTTTTAACCTCCTTGAGGGTGTGGTAGGAGGGACAGAAGCCCCTATAATTGATGACCAAAGCAAACACATTGAATTGTCGCTGATGACTAGGACCTGAATCTACACCTACCACCTCCTTCAAAGAGCAAATGTAAAATCCCCTGGCAATTGCTCAGGGGATTGGATCTGCACATGCAAAATAAGCAGATGCTCTACATCCCCCTAGTTGAGCTTTAGCACTATGCAACGTAGAGTTTTCACTCAGCCACATTAGGTAAAGCCTTAATCCGGCAGTACCTGGTGACCCATTGGCGTCTTTCGACGTTTCCGGGCAGCGGCTTATGTTCACATAGACGCTTCGCCTAACGAGGACCGGTTGTATTCAGTTCATGGTATGTACTTTGGCATACCCTTGTTCTCGGCAAACGCCTGAATGTCCTTGACGTACCGTCGATGATTTTACTGGCACATTGTACCTCATGTACAGTCGAGATATCAACATAAAAATGCTATTTTGGCGGTTCAATATGGACTTCTAAACGGAACCCTTATTGGTCTGCTCGAGAGCAACAACCGATGAAATTCAGCGCCTGTATGTGTATGCATAACTTGCATCGAGGGGTCGTCTGACTTACGCCCGCGTAATCCGAATCAGAATTCGGACCGATTTCCTTCGCTGCGCATAGTATGACAGTGCTGAAATGTAAGGGAATCATTGTGGTCGTGCGTCCATTATGCAAGGAGGCAATTTAATGTTAATGCTTCTTTTGTCAGCATTATTGTTCAGTATATCCTCCAATCTTGACAATGTAGTTGTCGGTACTGCTTATGGAATAAAGAAAATCAGGATAGGAATCATTGCAAACTTTATCATTGCGGTTGTAACAACAACCGGGACCTTTTTATCGATGTCAGCCGGTTCGTATATTGCAAAATTCATGCCACAATCAGTATCAAATGTTTTAGGTGCTGCAATTATTGTGGTTGTGGGTATTTATTTTGTCATACAAAGCCTTATAAAACTAATACATAACACCAATGCAAGAGAACTAGCATTAAAAGATCTTTCTCATATGGTTGAGTACGCAGAACGCTCAGATGTCGATAAATCGGGTCATATTGATGCGAAAGAAGCGTTTATGTTGGCGTTAGGATTAACATTTAACAATTTAGGGACTGGAATCGCTGCAAGTATCACAGGAGTCAATATTTTTCTCACCGTAATCTCAACATTTCTCATAAGTATATTGACAATTATCCTCGGATACTCCATTGGTAAAAATGTGTTAGGAAGGTTCTTCGGTAAATATGCCCCATTAATTGCAGGTGTTTTGTTAATTGTACTTGGCTTTATCGAAATGTTTAATTGATCAGATATCCCGCCCATTCGCAAAAAAGGCTGCCATTCCTGCAGGCTTTCGTTGTGTCATCTCCTGATTTCAAACTATGCTGTTGCGGTTAACCATTGTGATGCTAATTAGACGCAGTCCTTGCGGCGCTAACCAGTTCTGCAACAGTCCCTTTGCTTCGAACGGCGTATAACCATACAGTAGCACGTCTCTCTTCGAGATGCGCCCCTCAAGAAGGGAGCATGCCTCATTTTTGAATCCTTCCGCAACCGTCGGCATTGGCGAATAACCTCAACATTGTCGTCGGTAATCTTATGCTGCAAATGGGCACATTCCTTAATGATCTGACTGATGCGTTTCTGTGTTTCTATGGTCGCACGCACATAATGCGGTGCCAGTGCTGCCACTACAGCTGTATATGTACCACCATTCTCAATAAAATCAGCATCTGCTATGCCACCCAATCCGAATCGACCGTACCAACCGAGTGCCCGCCTGACTTGGAGCTCCAATTCCACACAAGCATTATGATCTTTCACACATATCACCTCACGATGACATCTTATGGAACGGTGACCTAATGCATCAACAGTGGACTACATTGAACTCATGTGAACAAACAGTGATTGTTGACGATTTACATTAAACAAGGGATTTAAAGAGATTCCGCAAGGGATTTATTGAATAGTTTTTAAAAACCTTAGAAAACCATGCATGAAAGCGGATTTACCAACGCGTGTAGTCATTGATGTTTTGTCTAGCGAGATTTAAATTGTGTCCATGACATGTTATATACACGCCTAATCCTGTGTGGAGCGGAGGAACCATTTATCGGGGTGAATCCAATTTGGACGGGTGATGATTCTTGCCACCCGAACCCGTCAGCTAACTTCGTCGGCGTTGCAGGAGCGGTTTTTTGACCCCTCTGGGGTCGTTTTGTGTTTTTAGTTTAAAATGCATCCACAGACCAATAATACCCAAGAAGGAAATGGAGGGAGACATTTTCATCATGTACAAGCAAGCTCTCTGGATTCATCCAGTTGTCATCTCAATTGCAACTATTGCGCTGGCATTTGCCTTATTCAATTTTGGAAACGTAAAGCGCATACTCGTCGGTCGTCCGATGAGGACACGGGAACTGTATCAATCCCATACCAAGCTGAACTGGCTCATTGCACTCCCAATTCTCGCTGCCGATTTATACTCATCTGTGGCGTATGGACCCGAGGCCGGCATCACCGAATTGGAGCCATTGGGCCCAAATGTAAAGTGGATGATTATCCCGATCACAGCATCAACCGTGATCCTGCTCGCAATTCTAATTACATCGTACATAATGGGTGTCATTGCCTATCCAAATGGTGGTGGTGCCTATGCCATAGGCAAGGACAATTTTAAGAAACCTTTGATATCCCTGATTGCGGCAAGTGCATTGCTTGTTGACTATGTACTGACCGTCGCCGTTTCGGTGTCATCCGGCATCCAGACGATGGCTTCTTCGTATCCAATCCTATCTGGGCACGAAACTCTGTTGTCGGTGGTTTGTGTGTTCATCATCTTGTTGGTCAACTTACGTGGGGTCTCGGAGTCCTCAAAGGTTTTTGCTTACCCGACGATGATCTTCGCAGGATGTATGCTCTTCCTAATTGGGGCTGGATTTGTAGATGAAACTCATCATGGATTTGTCCAACCTGTTACACCACCCTTCGGGACGATTCCGCTCGGACTTAGCCTGATGCTTTTGCTTCGAGCATTTAGTTCTGCGTGTTCGGCACTGACTGGTATTGAGACAATATCGAACGGAGTTCCGGTTTTCAGGGAGGGCAAAACGGGAGCAATTAAAGCTTATGTGGTTCTCGGATTGGTTACAGCATTCACGTTACTTGGATTTGCCTATCAATTGTACGTAAAAGGAATTTCAGTCAACCCCAACAATACAATGCTCTCTCAGTTAGCTGGGTTGTACTTCGGGCATGGATTGATTTATCAAATCATCATTGTCTTTACTTTTGTGGTTCTTATTTTGGCCGCCAATTCGACATTTACAGGATTTCCACAGCTTGCAGCTCTAGTAGCGATGGACCGATTTTTGCCACGATCACTCACCATCCGCGGCGATAAATTGGGATACTCAAACGGTATGGTTGTCCTGGCAGCACTAGCAGCCTTATTGATCGAGCTGTTTCATGCGCAGACGAATGCTCTGATCCCGCTTTATGCAATCGGTGTATTTGTCGCGTTTACAGTCGCTCAGTCTGGCTTGACCATCAGATGGCTTCGTGTGAAAGGGAATTTATGGTACATCAAAGCAACCATTAACGCCTTTGGCGCCGCGGTTACAACTGTGGTCGCCATTATTTTTGCCGTAACCAAGTTCACGACTGGGGCTTGGATTGTGCTGGTTGTACTACCGGTCTTGATATTTTTGGCGTCCAAGATTCGACGGCATTACGACGAAGTTGCAAATGAACTTCGAATCGATCTTAATCAGGTTCATCCTCAAAAACATCATGTTCTGTCAGTTGTTCTTGTTTCAGGAGTCCATCGTGTGGTCGTTGATACCATTTCGTTTGCTCAAAGTACAACTCAAGACGTTATTGCGCTATACATTGGGTTTGATGATGAATCCATTGAAAAGATGGAGAAGAAATGGAAGGAATGGGGAGAACCCTGCAGACTTGTCACTGTCAAAAGTGAATACCGCTCTCTGCTCTATCCTTTGTCAAAGTTTATTCGGCGGTTGGAAAATTATGAGGGAGGGAAACCCGACCATGTACAGTTGCTCATCGGTCAGTTTGTCCCCAAAAGATGGTGGCATTATGCATTACATTCGCAGACTTCGCTTCTTCTCCGTGCCTGGATGTTGCGTCACAAGGAGGTTGTTGTTACGACTTTACCGTATCATTTACACCGCTAGTTTCATTTGTGGCGAACACACTGGCTTCTTGACCATAGCTGCCCGTTTGTCCCAGAAGGAAAGCGGCGGGCAAGCCGCATAAATATACGGCTAAAGATTCAGATTCAGGTACACGTCATCCAGTTCATCCTGGGTGATGCCGATGTATGACAGGGTGACACTTGGAGCGGAATGATTGAATAGCTTCTGAAGCACAGCTAAGCTGACGCCTGTTTGATACGCATGGTACCCAAAAGTCTTCCGAAGCGTATGTGTGCCAATGTTTTCTTTAATGCCTACTGCTCTGGCTGCATCGTTAATGATCTTGTAGGCTTGCTGCCTCTTTAGAGCTTGGCCGCCTTTCCTGGACAAAAACAGGGATCATCTAAAGTATAAGCCCGAGTACCCAAATATTCGACGATGGCTTTACGTGCTGTATCTCCAACCGGAAAGTCTTTGGTTTTACCTGTTTTAGTTTCCCGAATAGAAATTCGGTCTCTTACTCGACCTCGCTCGTCCATCACGTCACGAATGTTCAGTTTAAGTAAGTCGCTAATTCGAAGACCAGAGTTAATCCCTAATATGAACAAGCAATAATCCCTCAAGTTTGTAGCCTTGAGAATTTTCTTTATAGAATCGATTTGTTTTTTCTCGCGAATCGGTTGAACAAATTCCAAAAGTGGCCCTCCATCGAAAAGTACTTACTGTATACTATTATATGATAAGTTTGATTGGTGTAGATGGTACAGAAATTGAGACATCAAAAATCGGTTATAAACCCAGTCGTAGCAAGGGATTTCACGACTTCTTCGAATCATACAAAACTACGTTGTGTATGATTCACTAGGTATTACTTTTACCAATTTTCATAGGGGCGTTCCAGATGTATACCCGTGTCAGAGAGCTGCTAACCCCAGAAGAACGATTGAAATACATGGAGATTCCGAACGACATTGATGAATGGACGTTAGGGACACGCTTCACATTTACGTCGCATGATATCGAAGTGATTCAACGTCACCGCAGAGACTACAACCGTCTCGGGTTTGCCGTACAGTTGTGTGTACTGCGGTATCTGGGTTGGACACTTTCCGATGTGCGGAACATACCTGAACGAGCCCTCAGCTATGTCGCCAAGCAGATTCGCGTAAATGCGTCCGAATTCCAAACTTACTTTCAAAGAGAGGCAACGAGATATGAACATTTAGAAGAAATTCGTCGGGAGTATGGATTCTCCACCTTCACACCCAGCGAATATCGTTGGCTCTCGAAACTGTTGACGGAACATGCGATGGTCAACGGCAGCCCGTTGCATCTCATTCAAATTGGTTTAGATGAGCTGCGTAAGCGCAAAGTGATCTTGCCTGCGATGGCAACCATCGAAAGGGCCGTATGGGAAGCACGGAAACGAACAGAGGATAGGATTTTCAAGGTACTCAGCGCTTCATTGACAGACAGTCAAATGCTTAGTTTGGATGGCTTACTATCCCTGGTGCCTGGTACCAATAAAACGTATTTGGCTTGGTTACAGGAGGTCCCTGGCCAGTCCTCTCCGGATACGTTTCTAAAGGTTGTCGACAAACTTGAGTATGTCCGAGCACTGAAGCTCCAAGTAGATACCCAGGGGATCCATCCAAACCGGCTACGACAATTATCTAAAATTGGCTCGCGGTACGAGCCGCGATCATTCCGTCGATTCAATGACCCCAAGAAATACGCTATACTCGCGGCTTACCTACTTGATTTGATTCAAGACCTGACCGATCAAGCATTTGAAATACACGACAGGCAGATTATGTCTCTGTTATCAAAGGGAAGAAAGGCACAGGAGGAAGTTCAGAAACATAACGGAAAGTCCATCAACGAAAAGGTCGTTCATTTTGCCAGTTTAGGGGATGCACTGATAAAGGCTCGTAACGAAGGAGTCGACCCGTTTGTCGCGCTAGAAGCCGTTATGCCGTGGGACAAGCTGGTTGCTTCCGTGGAGGAGGCAAAAAGCCTTGCACGACCGGTTGATTACGATTACTTAGACTTGCTGGAGAAGAAGTTCTACTCACTTCGGAAGTACACACCAACGTTGCTGAAGTCCCTAGAATTCCGCTCAACCAGGTCTGCGGAATCCCTGATGAGAGCGGTTGACATCATCCGCGACATGAACGAATCCGGAAAACGCAAAGTACCGGAAGACGCACCCCTTGAATTTGTGTCGAATCGCTGGCAAAAGCATGTCTATGACGATGATGGAACCATTAACCGTCATTATTATGAGATGGCGGTTCTTACCGAACTGCGAAACTATGTCCGTTCCGGGGATGTATCCATTGTTGGGAGCCGACAACACAAGGACTTCGATGAGTATCTGGTCTCTACGGAAGATTGGGCAAGGCTTGAGCCAACTCAGGCTCGGTTTGCGGTGAGTATATCCGCCAATGAGTATCTGGAAGAGCGTATGGAATCATTGTCAAAACGCTTAGAATGGGTATCGTCTAACATCGAGGGGCTGGAAGGTGTAGACCTGGAGCACGGAACACTGCACATAGATCGGTTGGAAAAGGACGTACCTGATGAAGCAAGAGAGTTTAGCTTATCACTCTACGAATTGCTACCTCGCGTCAAACTAACGGATTTACTGATTGAAGTAGCTCAATGGACCGGATTTCACGAACAGTTTGTTCATGCTTCCACCAACCGTATGCCGAACGAAGAGGAAACCACTGTAGTGATGGCCACCCTTATGGCGATGGGAACAAACGTAGGCCTTACAAAGATGGCTGAATCTACACCAGGTATTTCGTATCGGCAGATGGCAAATGTAGCACAATGGCGGCTCTACGAGGATGCGATGAATAAAGCTCAAGCTGTACTGGTGAATTTTCATCACCGCTTAGCCCTACCGTCCTATTGGGGCGATGGAACCACGTCGTCATCAGATGGCATGCGCGTACCGATAGGAGTATCTGCACTACACGCAGATGCCAACCCTCATTACGGCCATGGTAAGGGAGCGACCATTTACCGCTTTGTCAGCGACCAGTTTTCAAGTTTTTACACCAAGGTGATTAACACAAACGCAAGGGACGCGGTGCATGTCATTGATGGGCTGTTACACCATGAAACGGATTTGGCTATTGAAGAACACTACACGGATACAGCCGGTTACACGGACCAGGTTTTTGGTTTGACGCACCTGCTTGGATTTCATTTTGCACCTCGCTTACGTGATTTATCGGATTCCAAGCTCTTCTCCTTTGGTAAAGCAGCTGATTTCCCCAAACTTGAGAAGCTGCTGCGTGGTCAAATCAATACAAAAGTCATTCGGGAGAATTACGACGATGTATTGAGATTAGCGTATTCGATTCGGGAGGGCACCGTCTCTGCTTCGCTCATCATGGGGAAGCTCGGATCCTACGCACGGCAGAATCGCTTGGCCACGGCGCTTCGGGAAATGGGTCGGATAGAAAAGACGATCTTCATTTTGGACTACATTTCGAGCGAAGCCCTACGAAGGAAAATCAATCGTGGATTGAATAAAGGCGAGGCGATGAACGCTATAGCCAGAGCGATATTCTTTGGCAAGCGTGGAGAACTGCGCGAACGTGCACTCCAAGACCAACTCCAACGGGCTAGTGCGCTCAATATTCTAATCAATGCGATCAGCGTGTGGAATACGGTTTACTTGACCAAAGCAATGGAATTCAAAAAGGCACAAGGTGGTCTCCGGGAGGAACTATTGCATCATATTTCCCCACTAGGCTGGGAACACATTAATTTCTTAGGCGAATACACATTCAACGTAAGTCAACCAAGAGATCTGGACTCACTGCGTCCGCTTCGTGTTCAAGCAGCAGCACCTTAGAGTAAAGAAAAGCGATATTTTTGTTCCAATAAATGTCTTAGCGTATATTTTCGTTAAAATGTCGGCGGTACCCCATAATAATAATAATCCTAAACATGCGTAGAAGTCAAATTCTGCGCAACTCAATATTGATGTAAACAGATACGTTTATGTTTACGTATACATTCAATAAAGTTGGACAAGACATCATTTTCATAATTATAATAGTAATCATAAACGTAAACGTGTACGTATACATGTAAGGAGGGGACACA